>CBDUII010000047.1:0-11108 GCA_965367285.1 uncultured bacterium | reverse complement strand
GGAACTGTGGATAACCACTCACTCCACCTATTGATAAGCCATTGAAAAATAAAAACCATTTTTCAACAACTTATCAACAGGTTTCGTAAACATGAGTGGTTTTCCACAGTTCCACAGGCTCTACAACTAATTTTTATAATTATTAAAATAAAAAAGCTAAAGCTAAAGAACAGTCCGCCTGACGGCGTCCTGAAAAAAACAAGTGTAGCTATAAAAAACTAAAAACTGGTCTTGACAATCCAGTCCACCTTACTTTGTAATGTTGGTAGGCTTTTCTAATTCCTCGACCATCATCGCTAATTTTGAGAATGGTACCTTCCAATATTTTAGATTGAGTTTCTGAAATATTTTCTTCGACAATATCACCAATGAGTATGAATTTGTTAGGATGGAGTCTGTGAATTTCTTGCCATTTCATATTATCTCCTTAGTATTAAGATTTTCTATGCATCTATATTGTACAGTATATTTTTAACAGGCTAACATAATTGATAGTTTTGCAAAATTCTATAAAAGATGACTATGGAAAACAAGAAAAAATTTACACCCGATCAAATGGAAGGATCAACAAATCAGTTGTCAGGGATCAGTTGTCGGGGGACAGGTAATATAAAAGCAGGTGTCAGGGATCAGTGGTTAGTAAACAATAATGGTAATGTCAAGTTTTGAAATAGAAGATTCTTTCTTGAAATTTCTCAAACAGTAGAAAAAAGCTAACTTTTTTTAGAATATTTTTCTTGTGTTTCTTTTAAGCATCCGGGAGATTCAGCCGCTTTTTTATACCAGTTATTCAAATTTTCCGCTTTATTGACCTCTTTGAATCCTTCTCTCTGCAAATATTTTTTTAGTTCTTTCTCTGTTATTGTTCTTTTAGCCACTTCTGACACCTCTCTTTATAAAAAATAAAATTATCTTTAATATCCGTAATTGCCATTGTTAATGCTTGCCCGGTATCAAGAAAACCATACCATACTTTTCTTATTACTTCACCGTTTATACCCAATATATCTTTGTGAGGACATCCATGCCCGCTATCGTATCTAATAACTTCATGGCACACATTTCCAAAAAGACACAAAAGTTTTACTACAAACTCTGTAACCTCTCCTTTTTCCGTTTTAAAATTAGCATAAACAACTGTTTCTCTTTCAATCTCTGTAAAAAATTCCTTACCATATATTTGACCTTAGTTAATCAATAAGTATTTTTCTAATGACCGATGACCAATGACTATTGACCGGCCGGTAGAATCATTTGATTGGTTTTTGAGCGGGTCTCGCCAACGGAAGAAATACGAATAGCCGGTTCATCCAGGACAGGACATTTATTTTCACATATTCCGCAGCCTGTACAAAGGTCAGGGTCCAAATAAGGCCGTTTGATTTTTTTTACTTTTCCATTTCTTGTTACAACATCTTCTGTCCGAAACCAGATAGCTTTCGGAGATGTGGGGCAGACTTCTTCGCAGACGATACAGGTTCTGTTCATGGCCCACGGCAAACAGCGTCCTCTGTTAAAAAAAGCCGTTCCAATCTTTATCGGTTTTTTATAAGGTTTTTTTCCTATTTTTTCCTCGACTGATATCTTGCGGATAGCCCCCGTGGGACAAACCTGACCGCATAAAACACAATTGTATTCACAGTACCCAATTTTATTTATCAGGAGCGGGTCCCATATTCCTTCAAAGCCGCCTTCAAGCAGGGCAGGTTGTAATACATTAGTAGGACAAACCCGCATGCATTCGGAACATTTAATACAGCGTCGCAGAAAATCTCCTTCCGGCAGGGCTCCCGGTGGACGTATGACATCAGCTAATGCTTTATTTTCCCCGGTTAGAGAAGACTTCATCATGGGAAATAGAATAACCGCGGCTACGCCTGTTTCGAGAAGACGGCGGCGGCTGATATCAAAAGGCTGATGGATAGAACTTTGCGCATCCGTGAGGCCGTAATGAAGAGCGTCTTCAGGGCATGAGGCAATACAGTTCATGCAAACATGGCATTCATTACCCCTGAGATTGGAATGAGGGTCGCACCCACCCTGGCAATGAGACAGGCATTTATTGCAATCCGTGCATTTCTCCACATTGCGCCTGATCCTCATGATGGAACTAAAAGACATGATGCCGAGCAAAGCGCCGAGAGGACATAATACTCTGCACCAGAAGCGGGTTATAAAGCGGTTCGCGAAAAGAACAGCTAAAAACAACAGCGTAATCAGTATCCCGCCCTGGAAGACAGGCTGCTTGAGATAAATAATTCCTCCCCAGTTGTACGCCGCGGAAAAACCGGAAACAATGAAAGCCCTCGTTATAAACGCAATTGGGTCCAGCAGACCGATTTGCAGTGTCCCGGAAATCGCCAGAACAGCGAATACCACAAGGGCATAATATTTAAATCGAAATACTTTACGGTAGGCGTTTTCTTCATAAGTTTCAGATACTTTTTTCCTGTTCATAAAAAAGCTGATCCATTGATTTAATATTCCAAGCGGGCATATCCAGGAACAGAAAAAACGGCCGAGAAATAAGGTTGGGATGATGATCAATAAAGAAAGAATCAGGCCTTTATAAATAGTCCCACTGGTAAAGAACGTAAAGATAGAAACAAGTGGATTGATTTCAAGAAACAAAGAAACTTCATACCCCTTTAGGTTTCTGAAGTCGGTAATGACCAGCAAATAAACAAAAAGTGCGAAAAAGAAAACCGAATAAATTCTTCTTAAATTTTGTAAACTCATAAAATCAATTTGACACAGATGTCCACTGGTTAAACATGATTAAAAAAATCATAAAGCGGAGAGGCTCCGCAACCAAATGGAGCTTCCGCTCCGGTAGACAAACAAAAAAACTTGTTCAAAAAACAAGCTTTTACAGATTAATATTATACATTTAATTCCTCAACATGGATTGAGCGCCAGTCGGATGTTCCGAGTCCACGTTGTTCCGCGAGTTTGATATAGGGAACATCCTCAACATTTAAACCAAGAAACCGCAACGAATACGAATCAATAGCGACTTCATCGAGTCCTGCTATGATTGTATTTTCTATAGAGACGTCAGACAGGTTGCCTCCTGTTGGTCCGTTTTCCTTTAAAACCCTCGTAGCATCCATAATAGTTAGAGTAGGACGAACTGCCTGGGCAAGGTCCACAATAGAGGTATTAATGTCCTGGTGCAGTTGGTTACGGCGTCCACCTAACACCCCGTACCAGTTTTTCATTGCAAGGGTGCATTTGCTTAACGAATGGTCTTTGACTATGGGGACATTAATTACTTTATCGGCTTTGTGGTAAAATTTCGCGACAGGCCATATTTTGATTAATTCTCCTTTCATATCAGTAAGCACAAAATCGTTTTCACTGGTGAAAAGAATTTTTCCCCCTGATTGCAGTACCGCATTTTCAATGCCTGATCTGTCAAAGCACCGGTATGGGTCATTAACAGACACATCTGTAACCCAGATTTCAGAGGCTTTTGCTTCCACGCATAATTTCACGACAGCGGCTACAAGTTCCGGGTTAGTATTTGCCGCCTGTTCCGGTTGACGATCCCAGGCGACATTTGGTTTTATGAGAACTTTATCTCCTGGCTGAATAAACTTTGTGATTCCTCCAAGTTTTTCAATGGAAGCTCGAAGCATTTTTTCCACGTCGTTGCCCCGCGCGACAGTCATTTTCGCGTATACGTTGGAAACAGGAACGCGAAAATCTTTAAATGTATAAACTTTGCTTTTGGTCTTGCGAACCGGTTTTTTACTATAAAAGAGATAGCCCCACGCGCCGGCGCTTAGCGCTACTCCGCAGGTCACAGCCGATTTTTTTATAAATTGTCTTCGGTCTAATACCGGTTCTTTTTTGTTAAATTTGGATGTCATAATTTATATGCTAAGAAAAAAGGAGGAAATGGAGAATTCTTATCAGTTAATTTCTCTTTTCTCCATTTCCCCATATTCTCCCTGTCCCATTTTATTAGCTTATAAGGCTGTCAATAAACTTTTTCAAAACTTTGTCGCTTAAAGAACCATAAATGCCAAAAAGGTCATTTCCCAAGGGGATTAAGAACCAGTTTCCTTCAAAGGGATCTAATATTTTATAATAATTTAGCTGTTTATATTGTAATATGTGATATTCAATACCATCTTTTTTGAAAAATTCAGTATATTTTTTTGAGAGTTTAGCAATTTCATCATTATTGCCTTCGATCAAAAACGCCGTGAATTTTTCTCCATTGATTTCATATTTCTGTTCATATACATTGTTGACAAAACTAAGTCCGTGGTAATCTTCCTTAATAAATTTAGTAGAGTTTACTTTCCTTCCATCTTTGGGAAATTTTTCAAACTGCGGCAATGAGTTTTGAAGATCACCGAATCTTTTTTCCACTTCACCGGCAAATTTAAGTGGCGGCGCATTATCGTTAAACGCGCTGATTTTTAAATAGTAACGACATTTAATAAAATTTAATGTTTTTTGAGTAAGGAAGCCCCTGAAACCTACGTCAACGGGAGTCGCGTTTTCTCCGGATTCATCCATTAAAATACCAAAGGCATTTTCACTTCTTCCCATGTCATATATATCTACCACTAATTCCGGGGTGTTCGGATCAGAGGATTCCGATGAATAATCCGCCACTGCCAGTTTTACAAACCCTAACGCTAAAAAATATTCCGCGTGGCCATTAATATATTCATAGAGGTTCTCCCTGGTATATTGGCGGATTTGACCTGCCCGTTGATAGATATCATTTTTTTGAGGAAGATAGGAAGCGACTAATGAATTGGGGGTTTTATCAGTTTGAAAGTTTAACAATCCCGGGTCATAATTCTGGCCGTCTAAATAAATAATGAAAGCGATTATTGGGAGTAAAGAAAGAAGAAGATAACGATAAACCATTTATCAATTGTCAATTGTCAACAATGAATTGTCAATTGAAAAATCTGCGGCTACCCGCGAAAATTCGTGTTTTATATCTGAGATATTATAGAAAGGTTAAAACGGTTCAGACTAATACGTCAAAGATACTGCCTTTTCCTACTTCTCCAGCAAATCGTGAGTCCTTGAGTTGTTGTTGTTTAAACACCTCAACCTTTTTTTTAACTCTAAGCGTTACTTCATTAATATCTCCTTTCCGTTGCTTTACCATTAGCTGCCGCAGCCGCGCTAGTTCAAAAGATTTTTTGAGTTTATCCGGTATAAAAACGGCTATTTGTTTATTAGGTGCTGGCTCACGTTTGTTTTCTTCGATTAGCGGCTCTGCCCTATTAACAACGGTTAGTTCGGCGTTTGGATTCTGATTCGCTATGCTAATATCAGGCCTTGGCGGAGCAATACGCGCTCCGTTAATAATGGCAACCATTAAATAGCCCCCTCGCTATTATAAAAAAATTAACCCTTATTAGTCTTATCGGCAAAAAACACGAAAAATTTAGTAAAAAAAGGAAAAAATTTTACAACTTTTTATTTTGTAGCTCTGGTTTTGTGAAGTATATAGTCAACACTATCCACAAGGGCCTGCCAGCTCGCCTCAATAATATTTGAAGAGACCCCGACCGTGCCCCATTTAGAATCACGATCTCCCGATTCAATTAAAACCCTGGTGTTTGCCTCTGTTCCTTTTTTTTCATCTAAGATGCGAACTTTAAAATCATATAAATTCAAATACTTAAGTTCAGGATAAAAACGAATCAGGGCTTTTCTCAATGCCTTGTCCAGGGCGTTAACAGGACCATTTCCCTCTGCCGCCACAATTTCCATCTGTCCGTCTACCACAATTTTGATCGTAGCTTCTGAAATAGGCGGTTCATTTTCTTTTCTTTTTTCAATAATGACTCTAAAGCCTTTTAAATCAAAGAACTTTTTCCTCTTTCCACTGGCATTTTTCATTAATAACTCAAATGAGCCCTCCGCCCCTTCAAATTGAAATCCATTGTTTTCAAGCTCTTTTAATTCTGTAAGGATTTGCTGCACGACAGGATCTTTACTATCAAGATCAATTCCATATTCCTCAGCTTTATATAAGATATTACTTTTCCCGGAAAGATCTGAAACTAATACTCTCTGGTGATTTCCGACAAGCTCCGGCACAATATGCTCATAAGCCCGTCTGTTTTTCTGGATAGCATTCACATGGATACCTCCTTTATGAGCAAAAGCGCTTTTGCCCACATAAGGCTGGTGAATCCAATGCTTCATATTTGCCAGCTCATTTACAAAACGAGAAACTTCCCAGAGTTTTATCATTTGTTCGTCTGAGACACAGTCCATTTTTAATTTTAATTTAATATTAGGGATTATTGAGCAAAGGTTAGCATTCCCGCATCTTTCTCCGTATCCGTTAATGGTTGCATGCACCTGGTCGGCGCCCAACTTGATCGCGACAATTGAATTAGCTACTGCTGTTTCACTATCATTATGCGCGTGGATACCGAGTGGAGTCTGAATTTTCTTTGCAACTTCTTTTATGACCGGCTCCAGTTCGTACGGCATGGTTCCGCCATTGGTATCACACAAAACAATCCAGTCGGCCTTTGCTTCAGCCGCTGTCAGGGCAGCTTTGAGGGCATAATCCGGATTATTTTTGAAACCGTCGAAGAAATGCTCGGCGTCGAAAATGACTTCTTCAAAATTATTTTTTAAAAAAGAGACTGAATCGTAAATCAAATCTAGGTTTTCTTGCAGGCTGATTTTAAGAGTATCCGTAACATGCAAATCCCATGTTTTCCCAAAAATAGTCACCACTTGAGTTTTAGATTCAAGTAATGATTTAATATTGGGATCTTTTTCTACTTTGTTTCCGGCTTTTCGAGTGCTTCCAAAAGCAGTTATTTTGGAATTGTCAAATTTTTCATGCCTGACTTTTTTAAAAAAAGCCTGATCTTTAGGGTTAGAACCTGGCCAGCCTCCTTCAATATAGTGAACCCCCAGTTCATCCAGCTTGTGGGCTATCCTAAGCTTATCTTCAAGGCTGAAATAGATGTCTTCCGCCTGGGTACCATCTCTTAAAGTAGTGTCATAAATCTTTATTTTTCGCATTTTATTAACATATCATATATTAGCAAGATGTAAAACGGCAAATATTCAAACCACCGAATAAAAAAAATTGCTTCATTAAATTTATGATATATAAAGTAAAATTCTAAATAATATAACGACAACAAACTACTGAGCAGAAGCAACGCGCGATTTGGATAAAAAGTCAAAAAAGGCAGGAGAGATATAAAATACCATGGGTATTGAGTCGGGCTTAATAAAAAAAACGCGGATAAAAGAATCAATATTTTTTTTACGATATTTTTATCGGTGAAGGTAATGTAACCCAGTATTACTGTGAACACACAAAAAACTATTATAATTGCCATCCGATGATTGCCAGTCAAATATTTAACCACAGCAAATAAAGAATCGTTTCTCTCCCACTGGTTTCCGTAAATTATTAACCCGTCAAACATCGACCACTCATTATCAATAAATGGAAAACAAAAAATAAGGAGTGTAAAAAGTAAAATGATTGCTGTCGTAAAAAGTTTTGACCATCCGTCTTTTCGTATCACAGCAAAAAATATGGGTAGAAGCATCAAAGAGTAATATTTACTTAAAATACTTAAAGAATACGTAAATATTGACACGCGATGGCTGGATTTTATCAAAAAATAAATCGAACAGGTAAGAAATAAGAGTGGAATGGATTCTATATGAAGGCTGTTGATGATTTCTTTAATAACCAAGGGTGACCAGGCATATATAATAGAATAGAGCGGATTAAGATTAAAACATTTAAGCATCAATAAAATCAGCCAGAGGACAGCTAAATCAAATATAAGTAAAATTATTCTCAGGCCTGTTATTCCGCCACCTAAGAAGACATCTGAAAACCAAAAAACTATTTGAGAAAATGGAGGGTAAATGGTCGGTACGTCGGGATGGTTGATTCGATCAAACAAGATTGCCGACTGATAATTTTCAAACCGGATCAAATTCAACGATTCCAGTTCTTTGATTTCTTTATAGGTATATTCGGTACTATCATTATCCTTTGCGAACCCTCTAACTTCATCTGGAGTGTATTTATATGGATTAATTCCGCTTCGCGTGACCTTACCATCCCAGAGATACCTGTAGTAATCATCTTCCTGAATAGGGTTAGACGGAAGCAAAACAAGGCGAAATAAAACAGCAAATAACAAAATTACTTTTAAATCTTTATTCTGCTCATTTAATCTTAAGACCAAACGGATTGCTAAAAAGTAAAAAAGAAACAGTATCAGGTATAGTAAGAGAAATAAAATAATGGGCCGGTCAGTATAGCCAACACCATAAATGAAATATTTACTTAAATAAGATATCCCGGAATAGAGCAAAAAAGATATTAGCCCTATTTGCAGTAAACGGTTTTTTTTTAATTCATTAAATATAAAATATCTCGAAAACATGTTTTATTTAATATACTGGTAAACTTGATAGGATTAAAAGGACTTTTATTAATGAGCAAAAAAATATAAAATGAAGCCTTTGACATTTAAAAATCGATCGGTTATTATTGCGTGTCTGTCATTTGCTATCTGGTCTTGGAAAGTATAGGAGGATAAAACATGGCAAAAATTGATGCATTTTTTAAATTGATGAACGAGCAGGGAGCTTCTGACCTGCATTTGGTTGCCGGATCTCAACCGATTTTAAGAATCCGGGGAGACATGGAGAGGGTTAAGTTTAAGGAGCTGGATAATGATGAGCTTAAGGCAATGCTTTATGAAATAGCTCCGGAGGATAAGATTAAAGTGTTTGAAGAAACCGGAGATATTGATTTTGCTTATGAAATACCGGGACTTGCCAGGTATCGTTGCAATTTTTTTCAGCAAAAGTGGGGAGTCGGGGCGGTTTTCAGGGAAATCCCCAGTGAAATTTTAACCGTAGAGCAGTTGGGGCTCCCGCCAATCACTAAGAAACTGGCCATGCTCCAAAAGGGGCTGGTGCTGGTGACCGGTCCCACCGGCAGCGGCAAATCCACAACTTTAGCGGCCATGATGGATTACGCGAATAAAAACAGAAAAGAACATATTATAACAGTGGAAGACCCCATTGAATTTGTACACAAAAGCCAGAGCTGCATAGTCAATCACAGGGAGGTAGGGATTCATACGAAATCATTTGCATCCGCTTTGCGGGGAGCCCTTCGTGAAGACCCTGATATTATTCTAATCGGGGAAATGCGGGACCTTGAGACCATTGCCTTAGCGCTGGAAGCGGCCTCCACAGGACACCTGGTTTTTGGAACACTTCATACACCAAGCGCCACTAAAACAGTAGACAGGGTTATCGATGTTTTCCCGGCAAATCAGCAGGCACAAATACGCACAACCCTTTCAGAAGCTTTGAAAGGAGTAATCGCTCAAAACCTTTTTAAAAGGATTGATAAGAAGGGACGCTGCTGCGCCCTGGAAATACTTGTGGTTAACGCGGCAACTGCCAACCTGATCCGGGAAAGTAAAACATTCCAGCTTCCATCTGTAATACAAACTGGTAAAAAATTCGGAATGGTGTCACTGGATGACGCGATTATGGATTTGCTGAAAAAAGGCTGGATCGCTGCTGAAGAGGCCTACGAAAAAGCCATTGATAAAACAAAATTTGTACAATTTTTAAAAAGTCCGCCGGATATTTTTGATTAATGTCTCACAAGTGATTGACATTTTATAGCGAAAAAATGTAAATTATTATTTAAAGCTATGAGAAAATCAGAGATAGATTATATACTGACCACTATGTTGGAGACGTTTGGTAATGTTTCCGATCTGAACATTACCGTGGATAAGCCTCTCCAGGTTGAGACTTCAGGTGAATTGACAGCTGTTCCCATGACCCCCCCTATTGAAAAATTGACCCCCTTTCAAACCGAAATTTTTGCCTTGAATTTGATCAATGGTGATCGACGTTTAACAGAAATTTTACTAAAACAAGGCTCTTGTGACAGTTCGTATTATTTAACAGGAAAAGCACGTTTCAGGGTAAATATATTTTCCCAACGTGGATTTTACTCAACTGTCATGAGGAAACTGGAGACCAGGATTCCGACAATAAAAGATCTTGATCTCCCTGAAGTATTTTTTAAGGCAGCACAGGAAAAAAACGGCATAATCTTTGTCACCGGAGCAACAGGCAGCGGTAAATCTACTACACTGGCAGCGTTTTTAAATGAAATTAACAGTACAAAGTCAATTCACATTGTTACGTTAGAAGATCCTATAGAATTCGTTCATCCCCAGAGAAAGGCGACTTTTAATCAAAGAGAGCTTGGCACTGATTTTGACGCTTTTGCGACTGGTTTGAGAGCAGCCCTGCGCCAGGCCCCAAAAGTCATTCTCGTTGGGGAAATGAGAGACCGGGAAACTGTGGAAATAGGGCTAAGCGCTGCTGAAACAGGACACTTGGTAATGAGCACTCTTCACACAGTCGATGCCGGACAAACCATAAATAGAATTATTGGTATGTTTGATCAGGAAGAAGAAAATCAAATTCGAATCCGTCTTGCGGATACGGTTCGGTGGATAATTTGTCAGCGTTTGCTGCCCAAAGTTGGTGGAGGCAGAGTAGCCGCGTTGGAAATTATGGGCACAAATCTTCGGGTAAAAGATACTATATTAAATGGGGAATCGGAAGGTAAAACCTTTTACGATATTATTACTGCGGGAGAAGCCTTTGGGATGGCTACCTTTGATAAAGCCATTATTGATCTATATAAAGATGGACAAATTACGGAAGAAACCGCTATGGCTTACGCGTCCAGAAAGGCTGTTGTAGGGCGTGGCATGGATTCTATAAAGAGCGAAAGAGGAGAAAAGACAACGGATATTGATGGTCTTGATATGGATGCTGAATATGCAAAGATACGGAAAAAGAAATAGTAACAGATCACGGGGTTAAAAGATATGAAAGCAGATTGCAATAAATGCGGAAAGACGTTAAACATACCTGACGAAAAAATCCCGACAAATAAAAAAGTCAGTGTTTCCTGTCCGGCATGTAAAAACAAAATAACTGTTAAAAGACCGCCATTAGAGAAAAAAACTGAAGCACAACCAGAACCTATACCAACACCAGAATCTAAACAAACA
>CBDUII010000046.1:0-11351 GCA_965367285.1 uncultured bacterium | reverse complement strand
TTAAATAAAGTGGAATTATTATTAAAGCAAAATTCCGCAGGGTTTGAATTTGTCCTATCTCTTTTAAAGATGGTTAAAGACAAACCTTTGCCTTTAGAAAAACTAAAGGCAAAGGTACCCACGGTTATTAAGATTTCAATCTCATACACCTGTCGACTTAAGTGCGAGATGTGTGGCATCGGCTTTCCCTATCAATCGTCTATTTTTAAAGACCGCAAATACCTGTTACCTGAAGAATTCAATAAATTATCTCCCTGGATAGAAAGGGCTTCTCTGGTTGCTTTTTGTGGAGAAGGCGAAACCATGGACTCCCCTCATGTTTTTGAATTTTTAAAAACCCTGAAGGGGAAAACAACATCCCTGGTTACCAGTGGTGTTTCTTTAACCTCTGATAAAACCAAATTGCTGGTTGAGGCAAAATTAGATGTCCTTCACTTTTCATTTGACGGAAGAACATCCGCGGGCCATGGCGCTGGGAAAGAGAAGTATATCCGCAATTTCTGGGAAAAAGTTAAAAACGTAAAGAAAATTAAAAAAAGCCTGCACAGTAATATACCTGCCCTTGGTCTTCAGACCGTGGTTAACGCGGAAAACATAAACACTCTTGATGACTTATTTGAAACAGCATACAAACATGATGTAATGGATATTATGCTGATACCCATGTTTGTTCACAAGGAAGCGCTTTTAAAAAAAACAATCTTCAAAAACTACGAGGAATCAAAAATAAAAATAAACACTACCATTTCACGATGGACAAAAAGGGGTATGGGTATAACTGTTATGAACCAACATAAAAGAATGCGCGATTCTATTTATCCATGTTTTTACGTGGACAACCTTATTGAATTTCGTACTCAACTCGATCTTCCTTTTATATGCTGCAACACACTGACAATACCGTTAGAATTCAATGGGAACTCAATAAGTAAGTACTTCAATTCTTTTCCGTTTCGTTACTTGCGATATTTGCATTTTTGTTCCGAACCGGGCATGCTCCCTGAGATATGCCAAACCTGCTGGGTAATAAGAATTAAAAAATATTACTAGACACGTCCTGCCGCATTTAAGAATGGGACAGCGCGTAAAGCATCTACTTTGTATTCCAAGGCATCCAGCTTGAAAAATAATAATTGTTTGGAAAAGTCGGAAAAGATGTTTCTAAGGATTTTGGATTTGGAACCAGAGTCGTCACTAAGGGGAAAAACTTATTTCCATTTAGGTGAAATTAATATAATGAAAAAAAAATATCAAGAAGCGCTGTCATTAATGAAACTGGCGGTTCAATACTGCTTTAACCACAAAAAGGCTTTTGTTTATCTCTATCTTTTACTTATGTTGTTAGAAGATCAGGAGATATTTAAAAGAAAGAAAAAAGCGTATTTTAATTATTTAAAGCATAGGCTGAGTTAATGTACAAAAAAAAGTGTGATGTAAAAATAATCTCGCAGTATCGGCGAGCTTCAAAACTATGTATTATTGATCAAAAATGAATAAAGATTGCCTAATAAAAGATTAAAGTGGAAAGAACAATGAATTTAATTTGCGTAAAATAATTCAATATTGTTAGCATCCGATATCAATAAATCACTTAATACCTTCTCCCTCTCTTAAGGCATTTTTTGAATATACTAAAGCTAACCTTGTCATAATATGGTTTTTTAAATCGGGGTCCGCAAAAAAGGAGGCTTCTTTGAATTTTTCTATACTTAATCCATAATTCTGCGAAATGAAATAACTTTCACCGAGGCTAAAAAGTTTTATAGATAATTCCTTTAAAGTGTCATCAATGCGTGTGTATGTTTTGTTTAAGTCATGAGTTTCGTTTTCTCTTAAATTGTTCTCTATAAGGTTTATTCTTTTTTTAATAAGGTTGATTTTTTCATTTTTCATTTTTATTGAATTATCAAAATTAGCATTATATTCTTCAATATTTACATCGCTGTGTTTAGAATAAATTTTCAGGTAATCTTTGCACCAGAATTGCCATTCATTTGCCTGGTAAAGAGTTGCAACTGTCACATTCCCATAATGAATAAATTTATTACTAATATTTTGCTCTAACAAGCAATAACTGAGATTATTTTTTTTGGTTTTTAACCAGATATCGCTACCGGTATCCTTTTGATATTTGTAAGGAAAACCATCTGCAGCTAATTCAGGAATAAAGCTGCATTTATATTTCCTGAAGAAATCCGTATCAACCAATAAGCAGTGGGGCAAGCATCGCTCACCAAAATCTCCCCAGAGTTCATAATTTTTAGCAGGGAAAATCTCCCCACAAAATACTCCCCGCGGGGTTTTTATTTTTTCAACCATTTCGGTTAGCCAATTATAATCCAAAATCTCTACATCTGAATCTAAGGCTAAAAAATATTTTGATTTTACATTTTGAACACCTGTGTTTAATGCCCTGCCATGCCTTTCCGTGATTTTTAAACCCGAAGTTTCAATTACTTTTACCCAGTGAAATTTATTGTTTAATAAATCTAATGAACCATCAGTGGAAGAATGATCTACAACAATTACTTTATATGGATAGGCAGTATATTTTTTGAGAGATAATAAACAAAGTTCTAAAGCATCTTTGGTGTTTTCGTTAACTATAATTATAGTAACCATATTTTTGTTACTAACAACGTTGTGGCAATCCATATTTTATAATAAAAAATTATCACCGAAATTAATACAGATCAAGTTAAGATTAAGAGACTCAAAGAGTTAATAGAATGGTGAAATATCGGAATTACAATGGGCGGCACAATAACGTCGCATCAGTGATAAAAACGATGAATACGGTGATTAAGATAATCGCAGAGAAACATATATTGCCCGGTAAACGCAACCCCGCAAGGGGTATCGAAACGGTTTTGTAAGTTGCCAGGTGAACCGATTGAAGTTATCAATCGATATTCGTTTGATAACACATAAATTTTATTATTCCAGAAATCACTAATATAAATATATCCTGCTTTATCAATGCTGATATTTGTAGTACCCTGTAAATTAGAAGATGATTCTTCAGAATAATTAAAAGATTTTATAAAATTTCCATTTATGCCAAATACCTGTATTCTATCGGACGAGAAATCTCCAACGAGGATAGTATCGTTGTGATTACATATAACTTCGTATTGAAAAGACTCTCCATTATTTTTTCCATGCATTTCAAATGACAAAACAAATTGACCGTCAGGGGTAAATTTTTGAATTCGATGGTTGCCTATGTCTGTAATATAGAAAAACCCTTTTTTATCATGGCATATCGCGTAAGGAGTTTTAAAACACACTCTCTTATCGCCAGGTGTTCCCCAGGACAAAAGATGTTTCCCGTTAGAATCAAACTTTTGAACTCGGTGGTTTAATGAATCACAGACAAAAAAATTGTCATCGTCATCGCATACAATACCTTCCGGTTTATTAAAGAACCCATTCAGATCTCCAAAGCTGCCAAATGTTAAAATGTGATTTCCATTTGAATCAAATTTCTGGATCCTGTGATTATGTGTATCTGCGACTAAAATATCGCCTTTTATATTAGTGCATAAAAAACGAGATAAATTAAATTGTCCGCTGTTATTTCCTAAAAAACCAAACTGCAGGTCATGGTGAAACCGCGAACTTTCAGAAACTTTTGCGGGCTTTAATTCTGATTGAACCTTTTGAACCAGGTGTCTCTCGATCTCTCCCAGAACATTTACGATAGATTTATATTCGCTTTGTAATAATTTAAGCATACGCGTATCTTTGTATAATTGGAACAGTTTGTTGCTTGAGTCAATCTCTTTTGCCCTGTCTGTTTCAGAAGGAGATTTAGTAGCGTTGTTTAAGTTATCGAGCCATACTACGGTATCCTTCCATTTTTTATACATATTTACTTTTTGTTTGTTTAATATTTCCGAAATCTCTTGAGAGTAAGTATTGATTTTATGGTAAATTTCTTTGATACGACTTTCGTTTTTTGTCCTTCTTTTCAGTTCCGAATCCATTAATAGATACACGCAGCGTTTGAAGTTAATTATCCTGTACAGAAAAAAGTGTTCTAAAATGAGTTTATTTCCAAAGGCTGATTGAGCCTTAACAAGGTTGTATTCGTTAGTAATTTGCAAACGAGATTTTTGATCTCCCGGGTGAATGGACTTTAAATTGGTTTCATGTTTGAGAATAAGTTTATCAAGCTCTTTTTTTTCTGATAAAAGTTGGTCAATGGCTTTTTGCAGATTGTTTAATAAATCCGTATATTGTTCTTCACCATCTTTGCTTACCTGTGATTGAAAGGAATCGAGATCAGAGTCATTGAAACAATAAAGTCCAATCCCTAATCCATTTCCTTTTTCACCAATACCCATTTCTTCCACAAACAATAGTTCCATCAGGTCTTTTTCATAATTAAATTTATCTTTATCTAAAAGTGATCCCTTGTCACAAGATCGATAGCTTAAAATGTTTGAAATAATTTCATCAGAGTTTAATTTTAGATATGAAAAAAGAACCCTTAAGCTCTCATTAAATTGGAGAATTATCTCAAAATCATATCTGAGTTTGAATAATGCACTGCCCATTTTCTGAATATTTTTGTCCTCTGTAAGGGAAGCAAACAGGTCTACGATTGTGCCACTTTTTGAGGTACTCATTTTTAAGGCAAGTTGAGACAATAGATGAATAGAACTTTTAAGTATTGGAAAAGATAATTTAATAAAATCTTCCGCTACTTCAGTTAATTCGTATGCCAGCCGAAATCCTATTAAATTAAAAGAGCCTTTTGTCCCTCTTTGAATTTCTTCAAAACACTTTGAGTTCTGTTTATCGTGATCACTCAAAAACCTGTTGAACAAGTCGAGCTGCTGGTAAAAAGTGAATAAGGACTTCTGAATTAAGGTTTTTATCCCGTCGTTATCATGTTTTGAAAGCATTTTAGAGAGCAATTGAAGGAATAGTTCTCTTTGATAACCTTCCATTCGCTTGAGTTCAAGGAATGTCTCCCTGGTTTTCCGAAAAAGATCGCGTTCTATGTTGTTTAATTTATAGAGATTTTTATCGATTTCACCGGAGGTCAATTTTTCTTCAATAACGTTTCTTTCATCTTTAAGAATAGGATCAGTCAATTTTTCAGTAACGTCTTTCCTCTTTTGATAAATATCCAGGATAGATTTGTGCACATCGGACATTTCTTTATCGTAATAACTTAATAAATGGGCTGAAATATCTTTTTTTTGAATTTCTTGTAACGCGGATAAATAGACAAGTGGAAGTTCAGGGATAATGTCCACCCCATTAGCAGAAATAATGGATAGCGCTTCCTCGTATTTTCTTGTTGCTTCAGTCCAGCTTTGTTCTCTATGAAAAAAATTGCCTGAAAAATAAGATGAATCAGCAGAATTTTGAATAAATTTTTCCTTTAAAATATACCTTTCTTTTTGAGTAATTTGGCCATAGTTCAAGATTGAAATTTTTGGGTTGAAGGCAAAACCGCAAAAAAGAGAATTGTCTTTTCCGCATGTCAGGATCGTTGGCGAGTCGAGGGGTTCATTGCTTCCATTGCGAGAAAATGAAAAACAATGATCACCTGCTGGAGAAAAAAGTTGAATGCGATTGTTGTTAAGGTCAGATATGAAAATATTATCGAACCGGTCAATAGTAATTGATTGCGGGTAAAGAAATTCTCCATGCTCCTTTCCCTGTTTGCCAAAACTTAATATGATATTTCCACTTGAATTGAATTTTAATACGCGGTGGTTATGACTATCGGCTATGTAAATATCATTTTTACTGTCTATAGCAATATCGGAAGGAAACTCTAAGGAAGGAATTGAAAACTTGTCGGGAGGGGTTTCAAACAATTCGGCCAGGTTTTCTTCTATTGTTCTGCCGCGATGTCCTAAAGAACCCTGGTAATTTCCTTTCCCGTCAAAAAATTGAATTCGGTGGTTACAACGATCTGCCACCAAAATCTGATTATTATTTACGGTAATACTTACAGGTTCATGAAATTGGGAGGGTTCGTTTCCATAGTTTCCGAAAGTCGAAATAAACTTCCCATCTTTAGTAAATTTTTGAATTCGGTGGTTCCAACAATCCGCAACATAAATATTTCCTTCTGTATCAATGTCTATTCCCTTGGGGTAGTAAAACTCACCGGGGTTTTTCCCTTTTTGACCAAAAGAAAGTTTTAGTTCATAATCTTTATCATAAATCTGGATTCGATGATTAAAATCATCGGAAATAACAATATCTCCATCGGCTGTTTCTTTCATTCCGGAAACAGGACTTTCAGCACTTTTTTCTCCTTTCGACTCCCTGAATTTTCCGGAAAGGGTTATATCGAAAAAGGATTGGAGCGCAGATATCTTTTCTGTGAAAAGCTTTTTAGAAGTATCATCTTTCTGAATTTGTTCTAAATGATCTTTCGCCTTAATAAGGCTCTGGTGTATTGATTCATTTAACGCATCCTTTTTAAGCTCATTAGCCCATGAATTTATGGCTTCAGAAAAGTTTCCGGATCGAAAATTTTTTAATATATCGGTATATTGAGTTTTTTTCATAATTTCAGCCCGCTTGACGTCTCGGAAATTCTACAATTTACGTATAGGAATTCAATAATTACCCTGAATCCCATAAGCGGCTAATAAAAATTACTCGAAAAAAGGAATCGATTACAAACACTATAAAAAAAGTTGACAAAGGTATTACTTAGATTGTTCTATTTTCTTCAAAATTGTGTCCCGAACTTCATCATATTTGGGAGCCAGTTCTACCGGCTGGTTGGCATATTTTGATTCTATACCATTAAGTGATTTTGCATGATAATTTGTTTTAAAGTCAGTAAACTTTAAAGCATTAGCTGTTGAAATGATCACAATCCGTTCGTTTTTCTTGATTTCCCCTTTTTTCAGTAATTTGAATAACGCGGCCAGGGCTACGCCTGTATGGTGACAGCTAAAAAGCCCTGTTTTATCTGCTTTAGCGGCAGCATTGGTAAGTTCATATTCGGATGCCTGTTCCACAATTCCATTGAATTTTTTTAATGTTGCGATAGCTTTCTTTATGCTGACAGGATTGCCGATTTGAATTGCGCTGGCCAAAGTTTTTCCAGCTTTTATAGGATGAAATTCTTTAAAACCTGTTAAATAACTTTGATAAAGCGGGTTTGCCTGCTCTGCCTGCGCGCACACGATTCTCGGCAATTTATCAATAAGACCTAATTCTTTTGCCAGAGAAAATCCTTTCCCAATGGCGGTGCCATCTCCAAGATTTCCTCCCGGAACAATTACAACATCAGGGACTTCCCATTGAAACTGTTGCACCATTTCTATGCTTATAGTTTTTTGCCCTTCGATTCTAAGTGAGTTCATGGAATTAGCAAGGTAGATATTGTTTTTTGAACATACTTCCCGGACAATTTTCATGCAGCCGTCAAAGTCGGTATCCAGGGAAATAGTGAGCGCGTTGTGAGCAAGGGGCTGAATAAGCTGGGCAGTGGATACTTTATTTCGCGGAAGGAAAACTATCGCCTGGATGCCGGCTGCCGCGCAATAAGCGGCCAATGCCGCTGAAGTATCCCCTGTAGAAGCGCAAGCGACTGCTATGATATCTTTTCCCTCCGAAATCATTTGTTTGACCATTGAAACGAGAACGGTCATACCGAGGTCTTTAAAAGAACCGGTATGGTTATAGCCGCACTGTTTAATCCAGAGCTCACCCATCCCTAATTCCTTTCCCAGCCTCTCCGCCCAGAATAAATTACTTCCACCTTCGTAAGTAGAGACAACATTATCATTCTCTACATTGGGGCAGACAACCTCCTTTTTCCCCCAGACAGCACTGCCATAAGGCCACTCGGAGGACATATAGCGATCATCAAACAGTTTTTTCCATTTTTCAGCCGGAATGGTTTTTAGTTTTTCAATGTCATGTCTTACTTCAAGAAGGTTTCCGCACTTTGGACAGCTATAGATTATTTCATTTAAATCGTACTTTCCTTCGCATTTCTGAATGCATTTAAACCAGGATTTTAGATTTTTTAATATCAGTTCCGTCATAAAAAATTAACTTTCGCTTTCAACTCTAATTAAAATACTTTTCTCTTTAACTACTTTAAGCTCATTGATTTCTTTGACAGCTTTTTGGATGTCTTTTTCCATCGCCTTATGTGTCATAAATACGAGGGGGACCCCACCTGAATCACTTCTTCCTTTTTGGATTACCGATTCAATGCTGATCGAATTTGTTCCTAAAATGCCCGACAGCTTAGAGAGAATACCGGGTTTATCCACCACTAAAAAGCGGAGGTAATATTTAGAGACAATTTCATCTATTGGCTGCAATTTTAATTTCGCGTAATTGCCTGTGTCAAATGAGGGAGATATATTTCCATAGGTTATACATCCGGCAATTTCCATAACATCACTTAACACGGCACTTGCGGTTGGCAGAGCGCCAGCTCCTTCCCCAATCAACATTATTTCGCCAACCGCATTACCCCTGACCTTGATAGCATTCAATACGCCGTTTATGTTTGAAATCAGGTTATCGTTACTAATCATGGTAGGGTGAACCCTGATATCGATAGCATTGTCTCCTTTTTTGGCAATGGCCAATAATTTAATCCTGTAGCCAAACTCCCTGGCAAAATTAATATCCATCGGGGTAATATGAGTAATGCCTTCCGTAAAAACCTCATCAATGGGAATATGGCATCCAAAAGCAAGAGAACCCAATATAGCTATTTTATGAGCGGAATCCATCCCTTCAATGTCAAAAGTCGGATCAGCTTCGGCATACCCTTTTTCCTGGGCTTCTTTTAAAACATCCTGAAAGTTTTTTCCATCATCAGTCATTTTGCTGAGGATATAGTTTCCCGTACCGTTAACAATGCCATATATAGACTCAAAACGGTTTGCTGCCAGGTTATCTTTTATACACCGGATGATAGGAATACCTCCCCCAACACTTGCTTCAAAACCGATATTAACTTTATGTTTCTTAATCGCCTCAAATATTTCCTGGCCATGTTTAGCCAAAAGCGCTTTATTCGCCGTTACAATATGCTTTTTATTGCTGATTGACTGCAATATAAATGATAGTGCCGGTTCATAACCTCCCATTAATTCGATCACGATATCTATCTTATCGTCATTGATAATTTTTTTAGCATCTGTGGTTAATATAGATTTGTCTACAGGCACTCCTCTATCCCGCTTTATATCCAGGTCAGCAATTCGCTTAATCACAAGAGAGGCTCCGACCCGTTTTTCAATCAGGGTAGAATTTTCCCTGAGTACTTTCACGACGCCGGTGCCTATAGTTCCTAAACCGATTAAACCGAGATGGATAGTTTTCATATCAACTTATTGATTAAAAGAGATAAATCCAAAATGTCAAATTACAAATCCCAAATAAATCTCAATAATCAAAATTACAATGAATGAAACAAAAGTTCTGAGAAATAGTTTTGGTCATTAAAAAATTGGAATTTGAAAATTATTTGTAATTTGTTTTTTGAAATTTTGGATTTTGTAGTTCTCTCTGCTTACTGTTTACTGTCCTCTGTCTTCTGTCATTTTGGTTGCGGCTCTGCTGGGTTGTGAAATCATCGGTTACATCTCATTATCCTTCCCGGATTTCACTGATTGATTTCTTATAATCCGGACTGTGAAAAACAGCAGAACCGGCTACGAGGATGTCCACCCCTGCTTCTCTAATATCTTTTGCATTGTCGGGTTTTACACCCCCATCAATCTCAATGTCAATATGATTGTTTTTATTTTGAATCATATCTTTTAATTGCTTTACTTTTTGCAAAACTGAAGGAATAAAAGATTGTCCTCCAAAGCCCGGATTAACCGACATCAGTAATATCATATCAATATCATCAAGTATATAGTCTAAATCAGATAAAGGTGTTGATGGGTTAAAAACAATACCGGGAGAGACTTTATGACTGCGTATTAATTGAACGGTCCGCTGTAAATCTTCACATGCCTCAACATGGACTGTAATAATGTCTGCTCCCGCGTCGGCAAAAGCCTGGATAAAGTTGTCGGGGTTTTCTACCATGAGGTGAACATCTAAAGGTAATTTAGTCGATTTTCTTACTGCTTTTACAATTAGTGGTCCGATAGTAATGTTAGGCACAAAATGGCCGTCCATAACATCTATATGGATTAAGTCTGCTCCTGCTTTTTCCACGTCTTTTATTTCATTCTCAAGTTTACTGAAATCAGCAGACAATATAGAAGGGGCTACTTTGACCATAAAATGTATCGGAAATTCTTAAAAAACTTGCAGGTTTGTTCAGATGAAATCCGGGCAGATAATATCACAGGTTTTTGATTAAGGCAAGATATTGACTTCGAGACTTTTATTGAATAGAGTAAAAATATGGGTGATTTAAAAGAAACAGTAGAAAAAGCTGCCAAATGTCCACAATGCAAAAAAACCGTTGCAGTAAATGATAACCCTTATATACCTTTTTGTTCCGAACGCTGTAAAATGGTAGATCTTGGAGCATGGTTATCAGGGCGATATAAAATCAGAGAAGAGAAAGATAACGGGTTGGATAAAGAATGAAGGCAGGAAAACAATTAACATAGGGGCTTGCCGGTGGCATGCCCTAATGTTCAATTAGAAGAGCAAGGCAGAAGGCACAGAGGAACAAAGGCAGAAAAAATGAACAATTAGCAGTAAAAAATCGTCATTTGAAAGGGAGAGGATGGATTACAAAAGTTTAACGAGGGCGGCAACTATAATAATGCCGGTGGTGGCAATGGCGCCGAGCTTAATGGTAAGCCGCGTTTCCATCTCTTTGATGTCGCGCTTGACTTCTGCTATGTCGCGTTTAAGCCCGGCTTCCATCTCTTTCATGTCGTGCTTTAACAACATAATGTCATGCTTATGCGCGTTATCAAGCTCTTTGAGGCCTTGTTTGGTTGCAAGCCGTTCATCTATCAGTTCGGCCAGGGCCTCAGCCTGGACCTCGGCCTGTTCTTCAGTAAAACCAACAGCCTTGAGTTTTTTTACATACGCATGAGTATCGAAAGCAATAGCTTGTCCCATAAATACAAATTATCACGGCAATGATGGAGTTGTCAAGACAGAAGCACACTGAATAATACAGATAATATTTTGACAGGATAAACAGGATTTTATTAGGCGCTGTTTGGTTTTTGCCTTTTTTAGTCGCAGTTTGTTTTTTTCTTCTACTGCGACTTATGCACCGTACAGCGCCTTATGCAAGGCTAAAGATCCTGTCCATCCTGTTTATCCTGTTAAAAAGTCTTTCAAATTCGTGTAATTCGGTACGCCAAGAGGCGTCTATATATCAGTTGGTGAAAATCCAACCCGTCAGTTTA
>CBDUII010000045.1:0-11394 GCA_965367285.1 uncultured bacterium | reverse complement strand
GAGGACAGTGGGTGGAAGGGCAATTACAAGTTAGGCCTTTGGCAACTTTTCTAATCTCAAATATGTCAATCGATTGCAATGCTGTTGTCCATCCCCTGGATTCCCGATAGAAGCATTCGGGAATGACAAACGGGGAGTGTCATTCCCGCACGCTTTTAGCGGGAATCTATAAACATTGAAATTCCTATATATGGACTTAGTTCGCTTCACTCACAATTATTCCCTGGATGAGACAGGATTTGCGAGCGTCAGACAATGCTATTGTTTTCAATGGGTTGTGGAATTTCCGAGACTTAAAAATCATGCTTTATAATTTCCATTGTACGCCGGCATAGTTCTCTTCCGTAATCAGTCCAGACGCCGTGTCCCCAATATCGATAACAACTGGTCTGAGTTGTCAACAGATGAAATAATGCGTTACGGTAACGTGGTTCGGATGAAGATGTTCTTTGATTGAGCACCTTCTCGGCAAAAAGCGCGCTAACTTTTTCCATAGGTCCAAGGACATGCTCATAGCCTTTCACCCACGAAATATTGTTTGTCCAACTTCCACCCTGGACATTAAAACGGTTATTTTCCTTTTCTAATTTTTCAATCACTTCTTCGAGTTTATCCGGCCCAGCGCCCTCTTCAAACCGATCCCATATACGCTTTTGCATGACTGGTTGTATCATTGGGAAGTCCGGTTCGACAAGCCCCATAGTCTCAATAAACTCCAGGTACTCGGTAACATTCATTGCCGGTGTTAAGCTTGCACTTGCTTCCCGCGTTGCGGAAAGAAACTTATCGGGGAATTCATTCATCATCACTCCGCCATTTTCGCCATCACTGATTTGAATAACCAGAGGGGGGATTTGTTGGCTGCCGAACTCCGCTGCCGACAGCGATTTTGCTTCGTAATATGGCTGCATCTGGCCGATAAGTTTTGTGTCACTCCCCTGGGTTTTCACCATAGCTATAACGCTCATCGTTTCCCCTTTGGAGTTTTTTGCAACAAGCCGATGCGGGATATGCGGCTGTTGTATTGCCTGGCCGTCAATTTCTTCCACCGTATGTTCTTGAACTATAACCCAGCGGTAACCGCACTCTTTTAGTGTTTTCACAAACTCGAAAAAGACGTCCGGATGATTCGGCAATGCCATTTCCGCGGGAGAAAAACCTTTAACACGGGAGAGGGCGTCAAAGCCAAAAAGAGAAGCGAAATACTCTTGCCAGGCCGTAACATGCAGTCGAAAATCCTGAGCAGGTGTAGATGGAGCTACAGAGTGACCCCATGTTGATCCTAACCATTCGACACAATGCCGGTAAACAGAATCACAAGTAATACGCTTGAGATTTTCAAAAACATCCTCAAGCCCCATTTGCTTCATTCCGTACAGGAGACATCCGGAATAATCCAACATGACCCGGGGCTCATGACCCTCTCCAACAAGTTGAGGAATAATCTCTCCCATACGTTTATAACACCAGTGAAAAGCAGGAGCATTGTGATTGTCTCCTATGTGTTGATTATCCATCATATATTTGAGATTACCGATAATCTTTGCCGTTTGAGGATCAGTTCCTTCAGCCGGAATTAGAGGTTGATGCATATGCAGCGCAATTGCAAATGCGCTTGTAATACCAGGAAAATCAATTCGGCTTTCCGGCCGAAAAACATGACCGGTTACTGAAACAGCCTGGTGCACCTTGTCTTCCGATCCACAGATGTCGGGAAGATGATCCTCCCTTTGCCCGTTACTCATAGTTAATCCTCACCTTTTTATACTATTACACTATAAAACCTTCTTTTTTTAGTCGCAGTTTGGTTTTCCTTTTACTGCGACTTATGCAAAGCTTAGGAAGAATTTTCATACAACCTGTTAAAATATAAATTCGAATGCCGAAACCCGAAATCCGAAACAATATCAAAATCCAAATTTCCAAAATTCAAAACAACCCGAAACATGCCTTGCCTGGATAGAAGATTTTTGAGTTTTAAATATTAGAATTTTTGTCATTCGAGTTTGTTTCGATATTCGATATTCGGGTTTTTAACACTTGATTCAGTAATGTTTATTGCATGTTTTTGGTTGCCGGCTATGCCATGCCGCGTTATGTTGTTCTCCTTATAACTATACCGAATGATAGACCTGCTCGGTATGACAGGCTATAGTATCCCACGAAAAGGCAGTTTCCGCCGCATATCTCCCATTTTGTCCCATCCAAAAACCATGCCCTGAATTACGCAGCAGCTCACATATCCCCCATGCTATAGAATAAGGCTCTGCATCAACCTTTATGCCTGTTACGTCATGCCAGACAAATTCCGAAGGACCTCCATTATGTGTAGCTACAACCGGTTTACCGGCACTCCAGGCTTCAAGAATTACAATACCAAATGGCTCATTACGACTTGGTACGGCAACCATATCACAAGCACGAAACAAATCCACAAGTTCAGACCCCTGTTTAAAACCAATAAACCGGCAAGCATGGTGTATCCCCATCTTCTGAGCTTGCCGTTCAAGCTTGCCCCGCATATCACCTTCTCCTGCAAAAATAACTTTGGCGTCACAATGATGGCGAAGAACCGAGGGAAAGGCGCGCAAAAGCAAATCCGGGCCTTTCTGAATTGTCAGGCGACCTGCAAAAAGGATCATAGGGTCAAAAGGAGATAGTCCATACTGCTTTTTAATTTGCCCCTGGTCAACAAAGCCATCGAAGTTATGGATTTGTATCCCATTATAAATGGCATGCACTTTCCAATCAGGTAATTCATAGATCCAACAAAGTTCGTTTTTGAGCGAATGAGAAACGGCTATTACCCGGTCCGCACAGAAGGTCCCATTCCGCTCATGGTTTCTTATGAGTTCAGATTTGTGGTTATAAAACCTGTTTCCACAACGTCCGTATTCCGTGGAATGCATGGTCAGCACGCTTCGTACTCCAAAACCTTCCTTGATCCATACCATAGCATTTGAAGTCAACCAGTCATGGGCATGAACAATATCAAACGGACCGGATATTCTCTGAACGTCCTCAAACCGCGCAACAATCGAACAGCATATATTATTAGTTTCTTCAACTATGTTTGGATTGAGACAAAATGGGCAGCGATGATACCAAACTCCATGGATATATTCATCAAACATTTGTCCTTCCCTTACCCGCGTAAATACATGTACTTCATGCCCTTTGCGCTCAAGCGCTGCGGCTAATTCTGTTACATGGACTCCAATACCGCCTACGAAAATAGAATGGAGCGACTCCCATGACAATAATGCTATTCGCATGATAGAATATCTTCTTTGAACTGGTATTTCATTGTCAATATAAAACCTTAAAAACTGTTTGGTTATAATCAGAGTATTTATAAGGGATGGCTTCTGAAAGTGGATAAGGAATCAAATTCAGACGGTTAATTTTCAGCCGGATAATGTAATTCATGGAGAACCGCATTATGGAAGATTCCAGAATATAAAAAAAAACGAAAAATGTATTGTGATCTATAGATGTCGGTAGTCGTAAATTAGTTGCAAAATTGCGTCCGATTTTCAGTGCAGATTTATTTCTGCATATTGCCATCTTTTTGAAAAACTATTAACATATAAATGCATCATATGTTTAGGTTGACCATATTTAATGTATAGGAATTCCAATGTTTATAGATTTCCGCTAAAACTTGTACTCGCACGCTTTAAGCGGGGGGGTGCGGGAATCTAAGTTCATGTATAGGAATTTCGATAATTACTCTAATTAACCAGAAGGGCAGAGTTCCACGTCTTTAGGCGTGGGTGAATGCTAAAATCACCCGACGGGCGTCAAGCGAAACTTGGATTATCTTAGTGCCACGGGCTTGCCCGTGGGTATCTGCATCCCATAAGCGGCTAATAAAAATAGCTCAGTCTGTTATACCATTTGAAGACCAGCCATTTTGATGTGGGATCATGGAGGATGGCCTAACTTGATAAGAAGGAGATAATGTGAAATATTTGTATGAAGTCAGCTGGGAAGTATGCAATAAAGTCGGTGGAATTTATACGGTCATCCAGACCAAGACCAGGGAAGCTGTTAAACATTTTGGTGAAAACTATTTTGTTTTAGGACCAAATCTTGAGAATAATCCTGACTTTACGGAAACTGACGAACCTCTGTGGAAACGTTTCCAACCCGGTCTTAAAGAAAAAGGACTGCATTGCCGCCTCGGAAGATGGGATATACCGGGGAAACCCAGGACTGTTCTGGTGGATTTCAAGGAGCGTTATGATAGTACGAACCTTTTGTTTAACCTCTGGAAAGACTTTGGAGTGGATTCTTACGCCGGCCACTGGGATTATATTGAACCTATCCTCTTTTCTACTGCCTGCGCGGAAGTTATAGAAACTATTCATAACACCCTTTACCAGGATGGGGATGAATCAATTGCCCATTTTCATGAATGGATGTGCGGCGGCGGACTGCTTTATATTAAAAAGCATATCCCTGAAATCGGAACCGTGTTTACCACCCATGCCACGGTTCTGGGACGTTCTCTCTCTGAAAACAGAATTGTAGTTCAGGCTGGTTTAGAGGGCAAAAACCCGCGAGACGAAGCCAGACGCTTGAATGTAACGGCCAAACATTCCATGGAGGCTGCTACCGCAAGAGAGGCGGACTGCTTTACTACTGTTAGTAATATTACAGCGGAAGAGTCCTTAGCTGTTTTGAATAAATTTCCTGATCATATTGTCAACAATGGTTTAAATATTCAGGATATTCCTAATATTTCCCGGTTTCGAAAACACCGGGCCCAAAACAGGGAGCATCTCCATAAACTTGCCCGGAGAATCCTGCAAAAAGAATTACCCGCTCAAACAAAGTTCATCCTGCATTCCGGCAGATACGAATTTCATAATAAAGGTATTGATGTTTTTTTAGAAGCTTTAGCGCATTTAGAAAACGAGATTTCCAATGACCCTTCCATTTCTCCTGTTGTTGCCTTCATCCTGCTTGCGGCCGGGCATCAGGGAGTTTCGGAAGAAATCCAAAAACGGATTCAGGAGGATCCTGCCGAATGGGGAGAACCCGCATCCCTTACCACGCATATTATCGATGAACATAATGATGCAGTGGTACAAGCCTGCCACCGTTTGGGTTTGCGCAATGTTCTGCATAATAAAGTAAATGTCATTTTTTCCACGGCTTATCTGGATGGAAAGGACGGAGTGTTCAACCTTCCCTATTATGACATTGCGTCAGCCTGCGACCTGGGGGTTTTCCCTTCTTTTTATGAACCCTGGGGATACACGCCTCTGGAATGCGCGGCACACGCCGTTCCTGTCCTCACAACTGATTTAACCGGCTTTGGCAGCTGGGCGAATGACCTCTCTCTCTCGCCCGGAAAAGGGGTCACGGTTATGCATAGAAAAAACCGAAAAGAAAATGCTTTCATTTCTGATTTTGCTCTTTTTCTTCACGACTTTTTAAAATTAGATGATAATGAACTAAACACTATTTGTAGACAGGCCCGGCAAATCGCCCAAATGGCGGATTGGCGGCTCTTTTACCGCCATTACCTGGACGCCTACATGAATGCAGTTAAAAAAGCCGCTAAACGCAGCAATCTCTTAGATACCAGTTCATTTTCAAACAAGCTGTTTACTTCCTTTTCCGGAGTTGGAACGACCTCCCCCCATTATCGTTATTTTACGAGAGCTCTTACTTTACCCAAAGAACTCGATGATTTACTGAGAATAGGACGAAACCTCTGGTGGGTATGGCACCCTGAGGCACAGAAATTGTTTAAGGAAATTGATCCGGTTTTATGGCGCAAGGTAAGACATAATCCTGTTAAACTGCTTAATGATATTTCCAATGAAGTTTTGTTGGAAAAATCAAAGGAGGAAAAATTTCTGACCCTTTATAACGCGGTTGTCAAAAAATATAAACAATACATGAACAGCGAGGACAGTTACAATAAAGCTACCAAAGCCATAAGCCGGGATATGCCTGTTGCTTACTTCTCCATGGAATATGGCTTTCATGAATCCCTCCCTATTTACTCAGGCGGATTAGGGGTACTATCCGGGGACCACCTGAAATCTGCCTCGGATTTGAACATCCCCATGGTGGGAGTCGGACTTCTTTATAAAGAGGGTTATTTCGAGCAAACCATAGATATGGAAGGTATTCAGAGGGAAAACTATCTCTTATTGGATTGCTCCCGGGCGCCTGTCAAAAGCCTTTTGAATGAAAATGGGGATGAAGTTCGGGTTGCTGTGGAAATTCCAGGTAGAACACTTCTGGCCCGGGTTTGGGAAGTGTTTGTTGGCCGGGTAAAGCTTTACCTGTTGGATACAGACATTCCGGAAAACAGCCCGGAAGACCGGAAAATAACCTGCCGGTTGTACGGCGGGGACAGAGCTCATCGCCTTAAACAAGAGATACTATTGGGTTTTGGCGGATTAAAATTGCTGAGAGAAGAACTTAAGATTAAACCTTCTGTCTACCATATTAATGAAGGACATGCCGCCTTTTTAATGATAAAAAGGATCAAGCGTTTTATGGATTCAGGGTTAAATTATCAAGAAGCGAGGGAAGCGGTAAAAGCATCCTCTGTTTTTACCACTCACACACCTGTCCCTGCGGGGAATGAAACGTTTGATGCGGATCTTTTGAAATATTATCTTGCCGATTTTATTAAAGAGATCGGAATATCATGGGAAGAATTTTTAGAATTAGGATGTGAAAAAGCCTGCGATGAAAAAACGCGTTTTTCCATGACCGTCCTTGCTTTAAAACTAACCAGTAAAGCAAATGGAGTGGCTAAACTCCATAGCAAAGTTGCCCGGAAAATGTGGGTTGAAGTCTGGAGCGGAGTGAATGAAGAGGAGATTCCTATTTCATCTATTACCAATGGAGTCCATTTATCCAGCTGGATGGGAGATGAAATGCGCTTGCTTTTGGAAAAGCATCTTGGCATCAAATGGGAAAAAGAGTGTGACAATGTGAAAACCTGGGAAAAGGTTGAGAATATTCCGAAAAAAATACTCTGGGATACTCACCTGGCACAAAAAAAGAAGACCCTTGACGAAATAAAAGAGCGGGTAGCTCTGGAATATAAGCGAAGAGGCGAAGAGCCACAGCTCCGGCAGGAAACCCTGGGGAAACTGGATCATAAAACCTTTACCATTGGCTTTGCCAGACGCTTTGCTCTTTATAAAAGGGGAGCATTGATTTTTAAAGACCTTGAACGCTTTATACGGATGGCTAATGACCCCCAAAAACCGGTGCAGCTGATTATTGCCGGAAAAGCTCATCCGGCAGACCAGGCAGGGAAAGATGTTATTAAAATGATTGTTGACCTCGGACGGTCCAGGGAATTAAGAGGAAGAGTGATTTTCCTGGAAAATCATGACATCGCCGTAGGCAGATTACTGACACAAGGCGTCGACCTCTGGTTAAATACTCCCATCCGGCCACATGAAGCAAGCGGCACCAGCTGCATGAAAGCAGGAGTCAACGGAGTTATAAATTTATCGATTTTGGATGGATGGTGGGACGAGGCTTATAACCCTGGAATAGGATGGGCAATTGACTCTGGCATCTGCCATACAAACCAGGAACATCAAGACCGTGTTGATAACCTTACCCTGATGGACATTTTAGAAAAAGAAATTATACCCCTTTATTATCAACAGGATTCCGACGGTTATTCTCGTGAATGGGAAGAAATAATGAAGGCTTCCTTAAGGCAGATCAGTTCCTATTTTAATTCCACAAGAATGGTTAAGGAATATTATAACCGATTTTATCTGCCGGTGGCAGAAAGAGAAGCACAATTATATGAAAATGATTACAAAGATATTAAGGAGCTGACTTCATGGAAAAGACGAATCCGCGCGCGCTTTTCTACTATCGGCATCCAGAATATAACCGTAAAGGGAATCAAAGGTGATATTTTAATGCCCCATTCACCATTACAAATTGAGATTTTAGTTGATCCCGGCAAAATGGATCCCTCCGAGCTTAAAGCAGAACTTGTTGTCGGGCTGCATAATGAAAACCAACCTCCCAAAAACCTGGAAGCTGTTCCATTTACAATGAAAGACAGGGAGAAAAGTTCCCATTTATTGAAATTTAGCATTACCTATAAGGTAAAAGACAGCGGCAATTATTCTTATGGTATAAGAATTGTTCCATTCCACAAACTGCTTTCCAGCCTTCAGGAAACCGGCCTGGCTTACTGGGGATAAAACAGATATTAAAAAAATTGCCTGTTACCAACTACTGCTCTCACCTCCTGTGCTTCTCTGAGTGCTCTCATGGAGTATGCCTGCTGCAAAACTGCACAACCATAGTACTTAAAAAAATTAGTAAAGAATATTAAAGAAAATGGTTGTACTTTACGTTAGAAATTAAACCGGTAATATCTTATTGCAGGCCTTATTTTTTTTGGAATCAGAGTAAAACATGATAAACTAATAGTTTATTTGAATTAACATCTCCCTTAATCCACTTTTGCTAAGTGGGAATTTTTTGTGCGTCGCTTTGTTAATGGGAATTGAGGAGACGCCATTGCGACACCATGGGAAATCTCTTAAATTAGATTCCCGCTTTCGCGGGAATGACAGTCTGCGCCGGTTGTCATTCCCAACTTGATTGGGAATCTAAAAAGGAAATTCCTATACGATCAAACTAATGTTAATCTTATGAAAAGAAGGACGTTTTTAAAAAATATTGCCGGTGGCTCATTAGCAATAACAGCAGGTAGTTTGGCTTTGCCGCAAAGGGCTAAATGTGAAGTTGTTAAACCTTTTGCAGAGATCTTCTGTAATAATTATTTAAATGAGATAATTCGGGAAAAAATTGTTGAGATAAAAAAACAAAATCCCACACTTAGCGTTGGGGATCTGCACTGTCATTCATATTTTTCTGATGGCAGTTATTCGGTAGATGATCTTATGCTTAGAGCCGCCTCTCTCGGGCTGGATTTCCTGATAATCACCGAACATCTAACCCCTCAAAGATATAAACACGATTGTTGTGTTGAATCAATCATAGCGCAAAAAAACGCTTATGATCAATGGGATTATAAAGATTTAAAACCTCCAGTCATATACCCGGCGGTTGAAATAAGTACCAGGGAGGGTCATCTTATCGCTGTTTTTTCTGATGAATATTTCAAGCCTAAATATCTTCGAGAAATAAAACAGTATTTTAAACATTTTTATTATTATGAAACACCGGTAGAAGCAGTGGCGAAATTAATACGTAAAATGAACGGTGTTTCTATTGTTGCTCATCCGAATATTGTTCGCTCATATCCTTTTGGAATCTCTTTGGATTATACAAAAAAATATCTTACTGGACTTGTAGACGCAATAGAAGATATGAGTACCGGCCATGGATATCATAGAGATTATTCAAAAGAAACAGGGCTGGCTTCTATTGGCGCAAGTGATGACCACTTAAACATTTTAATCGGCACCTCTTTAACTCAATTTGACCGGTTGATCGAAAAAAATCTTATTCAAGCAATTCGCAGTAAGGCAACCCAGGCAATTCAGGTCACTGACCTTTTGAGTTTTCTATTTATCCCCACCAAGCTGTTTTTCAGTGTATAAAAAATATATTCCGCCTATTTCAAAATAATTCGCTTAATTCGCAAAGTGGCAGGGCCACAACCAAATGGGCTGCCGCCCAATTGTTTAACAAAAACTTTACTAAAAAAACACAATTTTGCAGGTTTGCAGTACAGAGTATTCTTGCATTATAATCTTAATACTATGAATAAATCATCCATTAGAGAAAGAATCAATGCTCTACGAGAGCAGATCAACTATCACAATAGGAAGTATTACGTGGAAGACGCTCCGGATATCTCTGATTATGAATATGATCAGCTTATTGCCGGGTTAAAAAAACTGGAGAAAGAATATCCTGAATTGATTGTGCCAGAGTCGCCAACCCGGCGAGTTGGTGGAGAACCAGCGGAAGAGTTTAAAACCGTGTCACATACTATTCCAATGCTTAGTCTTGATAATACTTATTCAAAGGATGAAATAATTGATTTTGATAAAAAAACAAAAAAAGGGCTTGATGAAGATAATATTGAATATGTAGTTGAATTGAAAATAGACGGCTTAGGGGTTTCCTTAATTTATGAAAATGGACTATTCATAAGGGGAGCAACCAGGGGAGATGGGGTTCATGGGGAGGATGTGACCGGCAATTTAAGAACTATACGTTCTATCCCATTAAAGGTGAATATTGATGATATCAGGCTAAACCGCTTTGAAGTGCGCGGAGAAGTGCATCTCAGACATCCGGACTTTGAAAAAATTAATCTTCAAAGGGAAACAGACGGGGAGCCTCTTTTCGCCAATCCACGCAATGCTGCCGCCGGTTCAATAAGACTGTTAGATCCCCGTATTACCGCTTTACGACCACTGAAAATTTTTCTCTACAATCTGATATTAGAAAATAACACCCTGTTCAACACTCATTTCGAAGCATTAAAGATGCTAAAAAACCTTGGTTTTAGGGTTAACCCCCATATAGCGCTTTGCAAAAACCTCGATGAAGTTTTTCGGCAAATTGATAAATGGCAGGAAAAAAGGCGCTCATTAAATTATGACGTGGACGGACTGGTCCTCAAAGTAAATGCCTTTTCTCAACAAAATGTTTTAGGCGCTACATCAAAACATCCTCGGTGGGCAATCGCATATAAATATCCGGCTGAACAGGCAACAACCCGGGTGGAAGATATCATGGTACAAATCGGAAGAACCGGTTCTTTAACCCCTGTCGCAAATCTTAAACCGGTTATTCTTTCAGGTTCCACTGTGGCGAGAGCAACCCTTCATAACGAGGATGAAATAAAGCGCAGAGACATCAGGATTGGCGACATGGTAGTAATAGAAAAGGGAGGAGAAATTATCCCTAAAGTGTTGCGGGTCTTAACTGAAAAAAGATCCGGCAACGAGAAAATTTTTTCTATGCCTGAAAAATGCCCTGTTTGTAATGCGGGAGTTTACCGGCCGGAAGGTGAGGCAGTGTTAAGATGTACCGGTACCGCCTGTCCGGCTCAATTAAAAGAACGGCTTCAGCATTTTGCCTCCCGCAAGGCAATGGACATAGACCACCTTGGTTCTCAACTCATAGATCAATTAGTAAAAAAAGAGATGATAAAAAATTTCGCTGATCTATATCTATTAAAGCAGAAAGATGTTGCCGCCCTTGAGAGAAGGGGGGAAAAGTCAGCTAAGAACCTGATAGAAGCAATCAATAAAAGCAAAAAGGCTGGCTTTAACAGACTGATGTTTGTAATTGGAGTGAGGTAAGTTGGTGGATGGGCGGTGGGTTTGTTGTATAACGAGGGAGGGGCGAGGGGGGGGTTAAAATGAGAGGAAAAAGAGAAAAGCGAAAGTA
>CBDUII010000044.1:0-11479 GCA_965367285.1 uncultured bacterium | reverse complement strand
GTTTCGATTCGATAGAATGGAGTGTATAAAAAGGAAAAACAGTTTAATAACCAAATATGTGCAACAACGCATAGCAGGGAATATGTTATTGAAGATCATAATGTTGTTAGTAAATCAAAAGAAGATGACTTTTTATTGCACAGATTAGATAAAATCGATGTGAAAATAGAAGCAAACACTTATGACAGAAAAATTCTTGAAGCAGCACTTAAAACTGATTTGGAGATTCGTTAATGGCTGAAAGATGCAGGATTTAGAAAAAATAAAAAAACAAAGTTGCTGATAGTTGAAGGTAAAGAAGATGAATATTTCTTTACCGCATTTATGTCTCACCTTTTATTGGATGATATTCAAGTTATGCCTATTGGAGGAAAAAATCAATTGAGAGACAATTTAGAAGCCCTTTCGCTTGCGCCAAATTTTAATAAAGTTATTGCACTCGGGATCACAAGAGACGCTGATGATAATCCATCAGGGGCATTCCAAAGTGTTTGTGATGCAATAAGTAACGCTAATCTGAGACCTCCTTCAAAACAATTATTTATTGCTAATGGCAAACCAAAAACAGTTATAATGATAATACCCAAACAGGGGATTGCAGGTATGCTTGAAGATGTTTGCATTGATTCAGTGGCAAGTACTCCAGAAATGGATTGCATAACAGAACATCTTGATTGCATTAAAGAAAAAACAGGAAATTTGCCTGATAATCTATCAAAAGCAAAGATTTGCACATTGCTTGCTACCAAACCAAAACCTGGCCTGAGGCTTGGTGAAGCAGCACAAAAAGGTTATTGGCAATGGGATAATGCAGCATTTGAACAAATAAAACAGTTCTTGAAATTGTTATAAATGAAAAGCAGAATAATAATCCGCCGCTGGTTCCTGTACCCCCATGATTAAGGCAGTCCTGTCTCTAAATACTTCCCATAGTTCATATATACACCAAATATTACCCATGAAGTTCCCCTCTGAATGCCCTTTGCATTAGGGCATTGAAGTGATTGTCCATTTCGTCTAATGACGCGCGCATTTTTTTCCGCATTCCAGAAATTTGATTAAAAACCCTAACGAACTCCACTTGCTCATTTAGCTTTGGAACAAGAACTTTAATATCTGAAAAACGGCTTTTAGAAACCATGCCTTTCATGCTTTCAGTGGATGCCTGTTGAACTAATCGCTTGCAAAGATATAATTGGGCGAAAAAGAACTCCGTTTTTATTTCTTTTCCCGGTACAAATGCGTTAATTTGTTGATTGAATTGAAAATATCTATCAGATATTGCACAGTTACCAATACAGGCTGGACTGCCTGCTATAGAGGTCACCAAAACAGATCCTTTAGGTGCAACTCTACCCACTTCAACACCAATCTTTGAAAGAAATTCTTCTGCTTTTGTTAAAACAAATTCTGGTGTATTTATGTTGTCAGACTTAATCCATTCAATAAAGTCACCATAGTATTCTTTTTTTTGTCTTGAAGGAGTATTTCCTGTAACAACTTCTCCAACAGCACCAATTTTTTTTTGCGCAATATCTTTCTCATTCCTCACAGGATCGCCGAACATTTCGAGGAAGACGGATTTGAGGTAGTCGTCAAGGAGTTTGAGCTGTTCTTTGCGTTTCCGGAGAAGACCGTCGGCTGTGTCGAGGGTTAGGACAATCTGTTTTTGTTCTTTTAACGATTTAACTGGAATTGATAAATTCAATAGATAGTCCCTGCTAACATGCGGAATAGTGGCTCCCGTACAATTGGCTCGAATTAATCTGAATTTTGATTTTAAACATTTTCCAATAAAAGCGGTTTCAAATTTATTATCCACTATTTCCAGACAAGAAATTGTGCTTCCTGCTAATCCAGCAAGCCCATATCCCACCGTTCCTGCATTTGCTCCATCCCATGCAATCAAAACATCATCTTTCTTGACTTCAACACCTTTGGAGGATGTATATTTTACATTCTCATCATGTCTTAAATCATCAATTTGAATATAACGATGAGCTCCATCCACGAACTCATTGCTAAACTCTAAAACTTTTTTGCCTTTTTTGATTTTAACTATATTCTGTAACTTAATTGTTCCCATAGCTTAGTTTCATTTCAGAAATATCTTTAGATATCTCCTTTTCCAACTCCCCTATCTTCCCCAAAATCACTTCCGGCTTGTCGTATTTGGGCGGGGTGTAGTCGATTTCTTTATATCGATTAATGCTGAGGTCATAATTATTTTCGATTATTTCATTTACCGGGACAAAGAAGTGTTTCTTTTTTCTGGATTCCCGGTCGGAGTCGGGAATGACACGTGAACGCGATTTCCATTCTTTCACAATATCGGGCAGATCGTTTGTTTCTATCTTGTCCCGTTTATCATCGAGGGAATATCCGTCTGCCTGCATGTCATAAAACCAGACCCTCTCGGTTGTGCCGCCTTTTACAAATACTATAATCGCCGTGCTCACCCCGGCGTAAGGCTTGAACACTCCCGAAGGCATGGAGACCACACCCTGGAGTTCGCACTTTTCAATAAGCATCTTTCTTAAACTCTTATGCGCATTAGATGAACCGAATAAAACTCCGTCCGGTACAATCACGGCCACGCGCCCGCCGATTTTAAGGGAATTAATCATGCGATTCACAAAGAGAAGCTCCGTCTTGGTGGTTTTTAGTGAAAGATTTTCGTTGATATCCCCTTTATCAATATTTCCTTTAAAGGGAGGATTGGCAAGGATTACGTCATATTGTTCATCTTCATTGTATTTTTTTGAAAGGGTATCGTTGCGCTGAATATTTGGTTGCGTTATCCCATGAAGCATAAGGTTCATTAAGCCGATACGCACCATGGTGGTATCAAAGTCATATCCGAAAAAGGTTTTTTCTCTGAGTGCTGTCCATAAACGTTTATCGGTAAGCTTATCGCCAAAACCGCGTTCAAAACCGTCTTCATCAACGGTTATTTGTTTTTTACTGGTATGGGTTGTCAAAATATATTGATAGGCGCCAAGGATAAAACCGCCTGTCCCGCAGGCGGGATCACCGATGGTCTCCCCGATCTTAGGGCTTACTAATTCACACATCAATTTAATGATATGCCTTGGAGTGCGGAACTGTCCGTTCTTACCGGAGGTGGCTATCTCGGAAAGCAAAAATTCGTACATATCTCCCTGGGTGTCGTGAAAGGTCTGTCCGGCTTGCGTCTCCTTTTCAATCTCCGCGTAGAGCCGGTCAATAATGCTTACTGCCTCTACAAGAAGCGATGGTTTTGGAATAATAAAAACAGCGTCCGTCATGCTTTCTGCAAAGGCGCTGTTTTTGTGGTTTATCTGTTTGATAAAAGGGAAAACATTGGATTGCACATGGGTGAGCATTTCTCCCCCTTCAAGCTGTTTGAAATGGCTCCAGCGAAGTGTCTTCTTATCGATTTTTTTATCTGTGGCGGGCAAGGTAAAGGAGCCGGCAAAAACCGATTTGTATTTTTCTCCTGTCCATTCAGCGTCTTTTTTGAGTTTTAAATCCATCTCATCGAGTCGGCGCATAAACAAGAGATAAGATATTTGCTCAATTGCGGTAAGGGGATTCGCGATCCCTCCGCTCCAGAAGTTATCCCAGAGCTGGTTTATGAGGGATTTCATTTTTGGTGTTAGCATATTAGCTCCTTTTAAAATTTTTGGAACCTTTTATTGCGTGACTATTAACTCGCCCCTTCAGGGCTAAAACCTCTTCGTTCCAGTACCCAGGGCAACGCCCTGGGTGGGTTATGGTTTTAAGATATTCAGCCCTTCGGGCTTTTAATGAAACCTCTCTATACCCCCACCAAGCAGAGTCATAATCATGTAAATAGGGTAATGTCGCGCTAATATTACCCCATTTAGGCAATTTATACCCCTATTTGTTGAATGAAATCGAGGATATCTTCAATTTCCTCAGGCGGGAAGACGCCACGAACCCCCTGCGGGTGCAATTGAGTAAATGGCGGATTTATAAGGTCTTTCTTTTCTGCGGCGCCACGCTGCAAAATAAATGTCTTGAGCGTTAAAATAAATTGAATCTGCTTTTTTCCGAAATTATTGTGTTCACGCAAAAATTCATCGAAACCAAGGGAGACGGTTTCAGTGAATGTTGCCATTTCTTCGATACCGAGGATATGCTTAATAAACTGAATAAACTTCGCGCTTTTGTTATCGTAAATTTCCCTCAGGATATATTCCGTTATATGTGGATAATGTTCTTTTAAAATATCCGCCAATTTCTCTAATTCCTCGTCACTAACTTCATCGCCCTGCGCGATTTTTTGAAGCACTGGATTCGTTTTAACAAGCTCACGGATAAATTCTTCAACCTTGCGCCGGTATCTATCCACAGTCATTCGTTCATGCTGGGGTCCAAACTCAACTGTTTCTTTAACTGTCAAAATATCCTGAATATTCAGCTTTTTCTCAGGCGTTTTTTGAGTTTGCCGATATTTCATTAGAGGTGCAAGACGGATAATCATTGCGTCAAGGTCGTCATCCGAGCAGGTTATCCAAAAATGATTTGACTGCGCCTTTTCAATCCATTCCCGCTCTTGAGCTACCACATTGACAGTTAACGGTAATTCGCTGACTTTTTCGATGATGATTTCTTTTAGAGTTTCATGTTTTTCATCATCACCGGCCATTCGGGCGGTTTGGGCTTCAATCACGTCCAGCTCAAAGCGCATAGCTTTAAAATCCGCGTCTGACATCACGCGCATGAGTGGGCTTATGTACATGCGCAGATAATCAAATTTATCGTCCGTTATATTTATCCAGAAGTTATCATCAGAAACCTTTTCAAGGCGCTCTTGATTGTCCAAGATAACGACGGAATTTTTAGGCAGTGTTGAAATATTATCCCTGATCGCGTTAATTGTTTTCTCTTTGACCGCATCATCTTTCTTTCGCTGTACTACTAACCGGCAATCTTTCGTTTTTTTAACAAAGTTTTGTTTGCCATTCAGGGCGGCAGCCCATTTGGTTGCGGCCCCTTGGCCGTGCTGAGACACATGAAGCTTATCAAGACGGGCGTCAAACAGCATTACCGGGAGAGGACGGGTTCCTTTTGGTTCCTTTCCTTTCGGAGTCATTTTGAAATATTCAAAATTCTCCCAGCAGTCTATGATCAAAAATTTATCTTTCTCAGGACACCAGAGCTTAAGATTATCCGGATCAAGTATGCGTGTGCCACGTCCGATCATCTGCCAGAATTTCGTGTAAGAAAATACCGGTTTGGCGAAAACAAGATTAACGATTTCAAGCACGTCTATTCCCGTATCAAGCATATCCACACTTATGGCAATGCGGGGCATATCTTTTGTCTTAAAGCGGTCGAGAATACCGCCTTTACCATGAACACCCTTGGGGCCAGAGATGATGACTTCCGCGAGCTGTCCCTTGTATTCAGGATAAAGCGCGTTAAAAACTTCGCATAACCTGTAAGCATGTTTTTTAGAGATCGCAAAGAATATGGTTTTCCCCGGGAGAACTCCGTTTGGGTCTTTGATGCATTCTTCCATAAATTCACGCACAATAACATCGTTTGTCCCTTTGTTGGTAACTTTCTTTTCGAGTTCCGTTCCTTCAAAATCATACTCATCCGGGTTCTCGCCTTCTTGCATAAGTCTTTTCTTTTCCGCTTCGGCTATGGTTTTGCTATTAATTCCTTCCTGTTGAAACTTAGTTCGTAATTTAAGAACTTCAAAGTCGGATAAATAAGGCGGGATATTATTAATCGCTTCTTCATAGGAATAGGCAAGCGTGGGCAAACCATCTTCGCAGTCAAACAGCTTAAAGGTGTTATGGTCTATTGCATCTTTCGGTGTTGCGGTAAGCCCCAGCTGAATCGTGTCAAAATAATCGAAGATATTCTTATACACATTATAAATTGACCGATGGCTTTCATCGGCGACAATCATATCGAAATAATGAGGATTAAGTGGACAATCTTCCTGCTGTATCAGGTTGAGGATGGTTGGGTATGTGGCGCAATAAATTCTCCTGTCCGACGCAAACTTTACTTCGCCTGTTTTAGGCCATATTGGCGCGTTGGGAAGATAATCCTTAAACGTTTCCAACGCCTGTTCTCTAAGAGCGATGCGATCAACGAGAAATAAGACTTTTTGTACCCAGTTAGACCGCATAAGAACATCCAAAAGGCCCATGCAGGTTCTTGTTTTCCCTGTTCCTGTCGCCATAACCAGAAGAAATTTCCGGTGTTTTTTCTCAACACGTTCGAGGACGGAGCGGATGGCCTGAATTTGATAAGGACGTCCCGCAATATCTGTATTAATCAACTCGCTTGAGAGAGTCTTGCTATTGCTGCGCAGGAACTGCATGCGATCTAAATCCACGATTGTGGGGAATCCAAACACTTTTCGGGGAGGATAACTCTCAGTATCCCAGAAAAAAATATCATACCCATTTGTATAAAACACAAACGGCATTGCGCCGCCTTTTGTTTGCTGAATTTTTTCCGCGTAATTGCGGGCCTGTTCTTTTCCGGCTTCTGCGTCGACGGATGTTTTCTTTGCTTCAACAACCGCTATGGGGCTGCCTTCTTTTGAAAGAAGCGCATAATCCGCAAAAAGATGCCCTCTATAGGTTGATGGAGGGGCAGAAACTTTCTCCGCAAAACCAACCCAGATATCAAGCTCCTGTATTACTTGTGATGGATTAGTAACATCCCAGCCGGAAACCTTGAGGCGTTTATCAATAATCTCTTGTCTCGTTTGCGCTTCGCTTTTGCTCATTTTAACCTCTAAACTCCTTCAATCTTTTCCAATTTCCTTCCTTATCCCAGCATTTTCAGAAGTCCCAGCCATTAACTGATCTTTTTACTATTAAATAAACAACAATTTACTACTTTGGGATGTAATTGTAAATAAGGAATAGAGCAGTTGTCAGGGTTAAAGGCAGCTACCAGCATTACACACCCAGTCGCCGAAGGCAACACCCCTCTCAAGAGGGGAACTACACACCTCTTTTTTGTTTTTGACTGTATGATTTGGCGTGATACGATATAATTAGTGTTAATCTGATTCACACTTTCAATCTTTTACAGTGAGGTCTTGATGAAAAAAAGGGCTGTCCTTTTCTTCATTTTTTTACTGCTCAGTCACCCATTATATGCCGATACTTCGCCAAAAGAATCTATTGACCTCATCGTCAAGGTGATGGCTAAAGATGATTATGCTGCCGCGGAGAAACTGGTCGATCAGTTTTTGAAAGAACGCCCGGAAGATATCTGGCATTTCAGAGCCCTTTATTTAAAAGCACACATCAGCAACAAACTTTCCAAACTAAATAACGCTGTTGACATTTATTTGAAACTTCTTTCCAGGTATCCGCAACTAAAAGACTATACCCTGTTAAAGCTGGCTGGTACTCGGTTTGAGCTCGGAGAGGAGAGCAAATCACTTGAACTGTTCAACCGCCTTTTAAAGGAGTTTCCCCGGAGTCGCCTGCACCCTTACGCAAAATTCTTTCTTGGGAAACTGTATTTTAACAGAGGTGATCTGGAAGCAGCTTATAAGTTTTTTACGGATATTATTGATAATTATCCTGAAAGCAATCTGGTACCGGAGTCAATGCTTTTTGCCGGAATTATTCTAAAAAAACAAGGGAAAGTTATAAACGCCTATGAAACTTTTGTGAAACTTTTCCACTTTTATCCTTTAAATGAATTCGCACTGGAAGCTGAAGAAAAAATCAGAGAAATGAAAAAAGCAAAAATCAAGCTTCCGGAATTCCCCCCCCAATTCATTTCCAGGAGAATTGAATTGTTAATAAAGAAAGGAGAGTATTCCATTGTTTCCCGTGAATGCAAAAAATATCTTAAAGTTTATAAAGAAGGGCCTTTGTTTCAAGACTTAACTTTCAAGCTCGCCAGAGTTTATACTTCTATGAGAAAGAGAAAAGAAGCTCTTCTAATTTATCAATCATTTATCAAAAAAAATCCCTCCGGTTCGCGTGTTCCTGAAGCGCAATATAAGATTGCTAATATCTACTGGAACCAGGGCAAACACAGAGCCGCCGTATCGGATTCCAAAAAAATTATTAATAAGTTTCCTCGCAATCCCTATGCTGAAAAAGCCTTTTACATTACAGGAAGAATTTTTGAGCAAAACAAAAAGTACCGTGAGGCGATTTCTCAATTTCAAAAAATGACAAAAATTTTTCCGCAAGGACCTTTTGCGGATAGCGCGCATTGGCATATCGGCTGGATAAACTATATTTCCGGGAATTACCGGGCAGCAGCTAAAAAATTCACAACAACAGCCTCCCTGTTCCAGAATTCAACTTTCCGAGATCAGCTTCTCTATTGGGCGGGAAAATCTAATGAAAAAACCGGAGAAACAAGGACAGCACGTAGTTTTTACGAGAGAGTAGCAAAAGAATATCCTTACAATTATTACGGCCACCGGAGTAAAGTTAAACTCCACAAAAAACCTGGAAATAAATTGAAAATGATCGACCCCTTTTCCCAGAGGAAATTAGAGGCACTTTCTGTATATGGAGAGTTAAAGACTAAAATAAATTCTGAAGATCGTTTTCATTTTATTAGAATCAAGGAACTCACTGTTCTCGGTTATTATGAAGATGCTTTAGAGGAGATTCGGTTGATAGCAAGAAAGGTTTCCGTCAACACCCCTGAAAAGATTTTGTGGATTGGAAACCTTTACCTTCAGGCAGAAGGATACGTCAAGGCATTAAGGATCATTGAAGGTTTTTTGCAGGAGCTTCCTTTCAAAAAGCAGTTGGAACTGTCATTGGAATACTGGAAACTGTATTTTCCAATTGCTTTTCGTGAGATTGTTAATCAGAACGCCAAAAGCTATAAACTCGATCCGTTTCTAATCGCGGGCTTGATGCGCCAGGAGAGTTCTTTTGATCCTGATTCTCTTTCGAGGAGCGGCGCGATAGGGCTAATGCAACTAATGCCGGAAACAGGTAAATATGAATTTAAAAAGAGATATAAAGGCGCATTCTACGAAGAAATCCTCTACATTCCGAGAATAAATATTTCCCTCGGTTCCCAGCATTTGGCGCATTTGCTCAAAAAGACCAGGGGTGATCCGGTTATTGCTCTCGCAGGTTATAATGCTGGATTAAGCCGTGCCTTGAAATGGAAGAAAACATTAATAACTTCAGACCCTGACGTTTTTATAGAGATGATACCTTTTCGTGAAACAAAAAGGTATGTCAAAAAAGTTCTGCGTAATTATTTCAATTACATAATGCTTTATGGCGACGGGGAGGAAAATGATAAAGTATTAGCTTTGAATACAAACGATTTATAAAGTTCATTTAACCATAGAGAAGATTTTAAAGCGTTCAGCTTTCAGCTAAATCAAAGAGAATCTTGCTGATTGCTGATTACTGACCGCTGACTGCCTGTAGAAATCCTGCGTCCAAAAAAAATGCCAAACATGATTATAAAAAACGGAGAAATTATAGACGGCACGGGGAAACCAGGGTACAGGGCTAATCTCGTATTAGAAAAAGATACAATAACGTCTATCGGCAAGATAGAAGCAAAAAACGCGGAGACTGTTGTGGACGCATCCGGCCTAGTGGTTGCTCCCGGGTTTGTGGATATTCATTCCCATTCGGATTATTATCTTTTGATCGATCCGCGGGCGGAATCCAAGATTATGCAGGGAGTTACTACCGAAGTGGGGGGAAACTGCGGTTATGCCGCGGCACCGATTTTCGGAGAACTGCTCAAAGAAAGGCGGAAAAGCTACCTGGAGCAATTTGATATTCACCTCAACTGGACTGACCTGAGCGGCTATTATGAAAAGCTCAAAGAAAAAGGAACCGCAGTAAATTTCGCGCCCTTACTCGGGCATAATACCATACGCGCCTCGGTTATGGGATACGAAGACAGAGTGCCTGAACCAAATGAAATAAAAAAAATGGAACTGCTCGTTCTGGATGGATTAAGACAGGGGGCTTTCGGGATGTCCGTTGGGCTTATATATCCTCCCTCCTGTTACGCTAAAACTGAAGAATTGATCCGGATTTTTAAGGTTGTGGAAGAATGCGATAGTCTTTTTACATGCCACATGAGAAGCGAAGGAGAAAAGTTACTGGAAGCGATAGAAGAAACATTACAAATCGGCCGGGAAACCGGCGTGAGAACACAAATATCTCATTTAAAAACTGCCGGAGAGAAAAATTGGAATAAAATTCATCAGGCGCTGACATTAATAGAAACCGCCTTAGAAAATGGCATGGATATCGCCTGCGACAGGTACCCTTACACGGCATCTAATACGGGTCTTTCCGCCCTTTTGCCTGATTGGGCTTTTGAAGGGGGAATTCAAAAACAGATGGAAAGGCTTCAGAATAAATCAATCAGGGAATTGATGAAAAAAGAAATTTTAAAAAACCACCCGGAAATCGAGCATTGGAATACAGTGATGATTTCCCAGGTTGTTTCTTCAAAAAACAAGGATATTGAAGGAAAAAAAGTGTCCGAAGGGGCGGAATTGCGAAATAAAGACATTTTCGATTTTATTTTTGATCTGCTATTGGAAGAACAAAGCCAGGTAGAAGCTATATATTTCTGCATGTGTGAAGATAATTTTCAAGAGATTATTAAAAAGGATTATGTAATGATAGGAAGCGACAGCGGCGCAAGGGGAATAAACGGGCCTCTTGGAGACGGCACTCCCCATCCGAGAGGGTTTGGAAGTTACCCAAGGGTGCTGGGAAAATATGTTCGGGATGAAAATATTTTCGATCTTCCTGCTGCAATTAAGAAAATGACTTCAGACCCCTGCCGCAGGCTGAAGATAACAGACCGCGGAATAATTAAAGAAGGAAATTATGCTGATCTTGTACTGTGTGATCCGGAAAAAATAAGAGATACTGCTACATACGAAAATCCGAAGCAATACCCGGAAGGAATAGAATACGTGTTTGTGAACGGCAAAATGGCTGTAAAAAACGGAAAACCTACAGATGTTTTGGCCGGCAAAGGTTTGAAAAAAAATTAGCGTTCCCTTATGAATACTTTTTTTGAACTATTGCCCGCTGACATGCTGGTTTTGATCTTTCGTAGATTTCTTTTCCGGTGTGGGCGTGCCGCTTATGTGCGGGTCTTTTTTTTCATTCGAAGTAGAAATTCCTGCTTCTTGACTAACGAGACTGTCGAAAAACCCAAAATAGGGTTAGGCTGTTTTGGGGTTTGTAATTTTTTTAAAATGAACTAAATTATATCAATTTCAATCATATTTTATTATCAAAACTCCAAAAAATATCATCAGATTTTAATTTTAGTTTGAACTTCATCTTAATATCTATCATCATCCTCTTTTATCAAGCCGCCACTGCATAATTGCTGATCTTTTCTATGTTATGAACCATACAATATAACATCCACTGGATATTGACCTTTTGCTTTCCTCTAAGTGTAAAACGATCTAATCTTTTTTGTATACGTATATTGCCAAAAACAG
>CBDUII010000043.1:0-11540 GCA_965367285.1 uncultured bacterium | reverse complement strand
TAAGCAATTTCATGGAAAGTTTACGAAAAGAATTTACATGAATCCTCTATTCTGGTGGGATCATGGCTATTCGGGAACTGCTGTTATTAAGATAGCGTTTGATATTCTTGCCGAAGCTATAATTATCCTGTCCGCAGGATCATTCTGCACATTACCGGGCAAATGGATACTTTCATATATTATTTCCGGAGTCAGGTTGCAAAGAGAAATACCAGGCGCGGTTAATGCGCTTTTTATCCAATCCAAACAATTTATATGCATTTTAATCCTGCCTTTTGATTCAAGCATGGCTATTTCCCAAGCCGATATGATTGACACCTTTATATTTCCTGCAGGTATAGCGGACTTTATTTTATTTCTAATTTTCCCGGGGATTTTATTACTGCCAATTATTATCCAGTACCATACATGCGTATCGAGGATAAAACTATTCATTTGCTTCCCACTCTATATCAACAGGTTCTGTAATATTGCCTGTTTCTTCAGAGGTTCCTTTTAAATATCCAAAGAGGCTTTTCTCAGGATAGTTGCTATAAGGGATCATTTTGGCTACCGGTTTTCCATGTTTTGTAATTATAATTTCTTCATGAGTTTCATTGACTTTATCCATTAGTTTCAAGCATTCCGCTTTAAACTTTCCAGCAGGCATTTGCATATTATCATCTCCTTTCAATTACATGAGTCATGGTTATATTACTATGGTCATAGTATATCACAAAATGAATTTTAGTGAAGTTTTTTTATTTTAAGCTCGATAGCTAAGACTACGGAAAATCTCATGCGCAAGAAGCACACCCACCATAAGCGCCAAGCTTATTTTTTCGTGTCTTTCGCGTATTTCGTGGGTAAAAAGAGTGTTGGGAGAAAATCAGGATAACTCAGATAACGCCTCTCCAACAGTATAAAAAGAACCGGTAACAAGAATAAGGTCATCCGGGCCGGCAATATCCTTTGCTAAGTTTAACGCCTTTGAAATCTCTTTCTCAACAAATGTACGCTTATGATAAACCGATGCTTCATTTTTAAGTAAGCGGGCCGATAATGCTCTTTCTGTCTTTGGCTCTGTCATTATAAATGTATCTGTTTTAGATGAAAGAACTTTGATTATTTTTTTATAGTCCTTGTCATCTAATATTCCAAGAATAACAATTAATCGCTTATAAGTAAAAAACAGGGGAACATTTTCTATAAGAACCTGGATAGCCTGAAAGTTATGGGCTACATCCAGCGCTATCTGTGGTGATTTCTGCATGAGTTCCATTCGGCATGGTATTTTGGTGTTTTTTAAACCTTCACAAATGGAATTTTCATTGATTGCATGGTATTTCTCACTTAAATAAAGAGCAACAGCAACTGCTGTGGAACTGTTCTTAATTTGAAAAGTTCCCGCTGTTTTAATTTCCAACTTTTCAAACTCATGCTCTCGAAACCTTAAAGAGAATGTTTGAGGTAAAAGTAATTTTTTAGTGTTTGGCGGTAATTCTTCATCATGCTGATCTATTACAAAATCTTTTTCATATTGAAAGCAGGAGGCTCCTTTTTTCTCTGAGATGTTTTTTATAGCGGCTACTGCTTCTTCATTTTCTGCAGAAATAAAAACCGTTCCTTTGGATTTGATAACTCCCCCTTTTTCCATCGCTATTTCTCTGATAGAAGTACCAAGATAGTGTGTATGCTCTAAGCCGATTTCAGTAATGACGCTAACCATAGGAGTTAAAACATTAGTAGCATCCAATCTTCCCCCGAGGCCTACTTCAATAATACCTATATCTACCTTTTCCTGAAAAAAATAAAGAAAGGCTAACGCAGTAACAAATTCAAAGAATGTGGCTGATAGTCTATCCTTTTCTATGACACAAAAAATATATTCCGTTAATTCAGTAAATTTTTCCTCTGGTATACAGTCATTTCCAACAATGATCCTTTCACTGATATCAATAAGATGAGGGGATAGATAAAGGCCTGTTTTATATCCTGCGGAATTAAAAATGGAGTTTAAAAAAAAAGCGGTGGAACCTTTTCCGTTTGTTCCTGCTATATGGATGGTATTCAATCTTTTGTGAGGATTATCAAGATGCTCCAGGAGTTTTGAAATGTTCTCAAGACCGAGTTTAACTGTATTTGGATTTAGCGCATAAAGCCTGTCAATAATCTTTCTGTACATTAGATAGGGAACAAATTTCTATTTCTTTCAAGCTACGAAAATTTTATCGAGCTATCTCTACCATCAATTTTCAACTCTCTGTTCTTGAATTTTATTTTCAGAAAAACAGTGCATCAGAAAAAAAGGAAGCCCTATTAAGGAGTTGACCAGAGACCTCGAAGAGCATAATATCCCAATACTGGCCATTATTTCAGGTGAATAATACCGTGAAAAAAGAAATATCAAAGCTACATCTCTTGTGCCGATCCCGCTAATGGTAACTGGTATCATTCCTATAAAAAGAGCTACTGGAACTAATCCGAAAACTAATAATAATGAAACATGCGTATTAAAAGTTAGAAAAAACAAATAAATCTGGAAAAGAACAATATACCAGTAAAATATTGATATAAATAAAATCTTAATGAAATAAATTTTATTATACTTTAACTCTTTTTTCAGTCCCCGTGCGTCATCAAAAATTTCCATTAACCTCAGTTTTTGAAAAAGATACTCGGAAAATTTAAATTTGTGGAAATTTATATTAACAACGGCAAAGAGGCAAAAAAATAGCATAAAAGAAAAAATCAGGATGAAAATTTTAATACGGTAATTAACATCTACAAAATTCAGGCTTATCAAACAGACAAGGCATAGAGTAAAGACATCGGATATTTTTTCTACAATAACCGAATTAAATATTCGTTTTGGATCTACGGTGAGGATTTTCCTGCTAAAGTAAACGCGTGAAAAATCACCAAGCTTTGATGGGGCAAACAGGTTAAAAACAGAACCGGTCATTAAAACCTTTAATGCTGCAAAATATGTAGGGTTAAGCTCCTTTCCGAGGATAATTTTCCAGCGAAAGGCTTTAATTAAAGGAAGAACCGGGAATAAACAAAACGCCCAAAATAGATTGGTTTTATTTATATTGATAAAATTATTTTTTAAACTGTGTAAATCGGTTTTACCGTATATCATATATAAAATAAATACAGTAAACCCTAATGCCAATGCTCTTTTAAAGCTTTTTCTAAATACCATAAAATTTCAACCTCATATTTTCAGAACTTGCATTACAAACCAGATTCAGGAAGGAGTTCCTCTGGACTTAAAAAAACTCGATAAGATATATCGGTCCAAATCAATAATATAGCAGACCAATAAGCGATGGAAGGCAACGCGCCAAGTTGTTAGATTCTAAAATTTATTTTTATTAAATTCCAGTATTTTTTATTCCAGTTTTAATAGCGAGTTGATTATATATTAAGCTGAAACCCGCCCTCACTTTCACGTTTAATTCTTTCAAGTTTTTAATTTTCAACAAATTTTTACTGATATAGCCCGGTCTCAAATAAAAACTTCTATAGGAATAGTGCAACAGTTCAACCATTTTATTTCTATCGATTGTGACATCCCATCGAGGAGGCGCGAAATCAGGTGTGGGGTTTATTGCAAATTTTTTCCAGACATCAGATTCGATAACTTTTTTTTCCATCGCCTCATAGTACAGTGGCGTACCAGGATATAAAGTAGTAATGGTAAATTGAGAATAATCAGCGTTTAATTTTATGGCAAACTCAACTGACCGGTAAATATCGTCGATAGTTTCGTCAGGATGTCCAATCATAAAATCTGTTAAAGTTGTAATTTTATACCTTTTGGTCAAATTAACAATTTTGACGGCTCTTTCCAGAGAAATACCTTTTTTTATTCTCTTTATAATTCTTTGAACTCCGGATTCTATGCCATAGCTAATTCTTTTACATCCCGCCGATTTCAGTGCAACCAAAAGTTCTTCATCAATAGTATTAATATGTGACCGCAGATCAAAAATAAATTTTAACTTTCTTTCTTTAATCTGTTGACATATTTCCATGACTCTTTTTTTACTTACTGCGAAAGTGTCGTCATGAAAAAAAATTTCTTTTATGCCTAAATCAAGACAGTTTTCTATTTCTCTCAAAACATAATCTGCAGAATGGGCTCTGAACTTTTTCCCCAGCCGTTCACAAAAAATACATTGATACGGACAACCACGGCTGGTCATCATAGTTGTAAGCAGTCCTTCATTGCTTAAAATCGATGAATACTTCTTATAATCCAGTAATCGCCTGTCCGGCAATGGTATAGAATCAAGATTTTCTATATATTTGAACTGAGGCCCCTTAACCATATTATTCTCGTCATCTATAAAATAAATTCCTGGGATTTCGCTTAGCTTGCTTACATCATTTTTATAATTCAAAAAATCTATTATAGTAAATTCAGCTTCACCTGAAAGAGCAAAATCAATATTTTTTTGCTGTGCTGTTTCTTCAGGATAAATAATTACATGCGGTCCACCCGCAATAACATCGATATCCTTATTTAAGATTTTCTCACAGTTCTTGGTTATTTCAGCTATTTTGAGGCTGTCGATAAGTAGAAAAGTAATAATAGAAATTCCAACAACATCAGGCTTGTAATCCAAAATCTCACTTTTAATATTTTCATACGATAGCTTTAATAAGGAACAATCTAATATTTTCACATCATGACTTGTTTTAGATTTAATGGATGATGCTAAATATAACAAGCCCAGGGGAGGCAGTTCTCCCCTTTTATTATTTATGAATGTAGGAATTGTGGTCTCTACCTTTTGAAACCTCGGGGGGTTAATCAGCAATATTTTCATTATCAAACTTTTAATGAATTATTTTTTATTCAATGAACTTAAGCAGACAATATCGTCCGAAGATATATAAATATATAATTCAATATTAAATATTTTTATTAATGGAGCCCATACTTTATAGTAAACAAATGTAAAAAAAGTATTTTGTATCGAGTAATTTTTTTGAGGTTTGATTTTATTATAGCAAAACCGCGAAACAACATAATAAATAAGCAAAAGCTTTCTAATAACCCGCCCTAAAAAATTATATTTCATGTTTTTTATGTCTATTACTTGAAAATCATATTTTTCTAAAGCGAGCCTTAGAGTAGCAACGTTAAAAAATAGAAAATGTAAACCCCCATGAATTTCATGCCTGTCATCCCTGTGAGGAACCTCTACATATAAAACTCCATTAGAGGTGAGATATTTACTTATGTTAGATAAAAAATAACCCGGATATTTAAGATGTTCTAAAGTATGAGACACCACTATCAAATCGAATTTTTTGTTTTCATTTTTCTCAAACCATTCTTCAAATGTATTGGCTGCAATAGAAACCCCCTGCTTTTTCAAAAAATCACATATTTCTTTTGAAGGTTCTATGGCATACAAATTTTTTAACTTGTTTTGCTTGCACACATATAAAAATGGAGAAAATCCTGCACCTATATCAAGGATAGAGAGAGTATTATCAAAGTTTTTGAGTTTAGCTATATAATTAAATTGACGAATTGCCCGGTGCCGCCTTTCATCTAAAGATGGATTATTTTTGAATACATCAGACCAGCGTGGAAAGTCATACTTGACAGAGGTAGTCATTTTCGACTGCCAAAAAACATCCGATTTATAATAAGCATCTACTTCTTCATCAGTTGGCAAAGAAGAAACAAAAACAAAACCACAGTTTTTACAACGGACAAGTGGCATTTCCAATGCCGATTCGAGTGAAGAAGAAATTTTATTTTTCCCCAGACAAAATTTACCTTGCGGAACATTGTCCGTACTATCACAAACAAAACATTTACTCATAAAAACAACTTTCTCGTCTAAAAGTTCTTAAAAAGCAAAATAAATTATCAACCCTTGATGATACCTTTTAACCCGTAATTGTAGCAACTATTATCATTCTACTTTTTTCCAATTTTCTTAGAAAGTTGCTGAATAACCACCCTCATATTTTCAGCTTCATCCTGCCGTGGAGCAAGAGCAAGGCTTTTACGAAAATTAATCAACGCCTTTCGCTCATCTTTTATTGCATTCAAATAGATGACTCCCAGATTTTTATAGCTATAGGCATGGTCGGAATTGATTCTCAATGCATCTTCATAGGCTTTAACCGCTTCGGATATTCTTCCACTTCTGTGATATAGCGTCGCAAGCATAAAGATTATCTTGAAATTGTCGGGGGATAGAGACAAGGCTTTGACTGCATACTTTTCGGCTTTATCTAATTGTTGGTTTTCATAATATTTTGTTGCTATGATCTGGTAAATCCGATGTTCATCCAGAAAAATCATGGAGTGGTTTTTATTCAGTTCAAACCTGTTAATTTCCTCTACAAGCTTAAATCTTTCTTTGATTTCAGCATCACTCAGTTTCGGAGCGCTCATTAACAAAACCACCGGTAGCAAAATAAAGAAAAGCCCCGCAAAAAGAGATGCCATTTTGATTAACGGGTGATTCGGATTGTTGTCATCGGCGTTTAAAGCTGTTTTACCCGGTCGATACAGCACCAATACCGTCACAACCGCTGCCAACTGGAGGAGAGGGAATATCAACAGGAAAAAGATATCTTTATAGTTTTGAAGCTGAAAATCTTTCAATATAACTAAATTCATCCAAGATGAAGACCTCAGCAAAAATTCCGGTGTATCAGTTAAAATTTTCGGTACATTTGATAAAGCAGTAGTAATAAATGTCGGGTGATTGTAAGGCAGAATCACCTTATGCTGAATCACCTGGAGGTACTGCCAGGAGATTAAGAAAAAACCGGTAACTCCGATTAACGCGCTTTTCCATTTAAGCTGATTCAACCTAGGATATTCGAAGAAAGCCGCGAAGCCAAACGCCAGGAAAGGGAGTGCCGGTGTTGTCCTCCGGATTCCATATTCCAAGCCGGTTGAAGTATGAATAACATTAAAAATCACAGGAAAACTTAATCCTACCAATACAATACTCCCCCATCGTCTTTCTTTCTTCCAGAAGAAAAACATCCCGATAAAAGCAAGAAGCCAGAATGGGGAACTGAGGAACAAACCCTTGTCTTTGGAGATGAAAACATGCCACAAATTTTTCTTATTAGTTTTTTCAAAAATACTTTGAAGTTTGGCGAGAGGCGTTATTGCTTCACCTGCTTCCCCCTGCCCGGACTGCTTCATTCCCGCAATAGCGGAATAATCGCCCCAGACAATTTTAGCGCAAACAAATGGGATGGAAAAAACAATAGTAAAGATTAAAGCGCACGCCGCCGCGCCTTTGAGTATTCTTTTTAACGCTGCAATTTCTCGCAATTTATATTTGCCATAGAGAATTGCCAGAAAATCTACGACAAAAAAAATCAGTAGCGGTGAATCATTTAAACGGACCACGCAAAAGAAACCGGCGAGAATACCAAAAAGAAAAAGATAAACAGGAACATCCACCCTCTTCCGAATATAGAACCAAACATAGATCAGCAAACATGTTATGAAAAATTCATTGGCATGAGCCATTCGCGATCTTATAAAAGCGTAAAAAGGGAGGAAGGTTCCCAGCCAAACAACATTAACCGTTACCAGGGTAACCCACCGGGAGAAATAATTTCTTAAAATATCATATAAAAGGATAACCCCAAGGAATAGATAGGTGGCGGACCCGATCCCTGTCATAACTAAATACGGAAAGGAATATCCGTCTGTCGCAACCGGGTAACCAAGCCATAAGTAAATATACGCAATAACATGCCCAACCAAAAAAAAGGGAAGCCATAGAAGGGCTGATCCTACTGCATACATCTTATTGAAACTATTACCCGTTGGAGTTAAATTGAACCTGCTGAATAATCCTTTTTCATTAAAAAAGTCAATATCTCCGTCAATAACCATCGATCGAAGAAACGCGTGAATCCGGGTATCATCCGCAGGGTCTATCCGCGTAATGGAATAATAGCCCGTATGGTCGCTGGCAACAATCCAGTTGCTAAAAACTCCCAAGGGCGTAAGCAGAAGAAAAAAAAGGAAAAAGATCAGAAGGGAAATAAGGTAATGGGAATTATCATGAATCCATTTATCCATTATCCTGTTCTACGGCATCCCTTACAAAAAAATTAAAACTTTTGATTGTATATGCGAGCTTCTGTATTTTAACTTTATTTAATAACATAGCAGATTATTTGAAAGCTAATAATCCTATCCAATTATACCATTTAAAAAAAATCTCAATATTTTGAAATCCAGCGTCTGAAATAAGCTTTGTATTTTCTTCTAAACGATAAGGAATTAGGATATTTTCCAATGCCTCTCTTTTTTGAGCAATTTCCAGTTCTGAATATCCCTTTCGTTTTTTAAAAGAAAGATAGAAATCTATGAACATCCGGTTAAGAACGGAAGAACTACATACAACTTTTTCTACCATAATAAATACTCCCTCTGAAATCAGAGAATTACTAATGATATTAATAACTTTACCTCTATTCATTGGGCGAACAAATTGCATGGTGAGGCACATAACCACAACTGAAACATTATTAAGTTCAAAACTTTCATTAAAATCTAACTGTTTGAAATCGAATGTATGGTCATAGGCAAATTTACTATTATTTATTTTTGCTTCAGCCTTCTCCAACATTGGTTTAGCATTATCACAACCGATAAACTTTGCAGGTTTATTCAAACTGTTAGCTACATTAATAATAGTATTCCCGGTAGAACAGCCTAAATCATAAATATTTGTTCCTGGAACATAAAAATTTTGGGCTATTTCTCCTATCATCCTTTGAAACTCATTATAAAATGGAACACTGCGACTCACCATATCGTCAAATACAGCCGCTGTCTTAGAATCAAAAGTAAAATCACAGACTTTTCTCTCATTCTCATATAAATTCTCTTTCTGCGTCATATTTATTCTCTAATACAAAAACAATTATAGCCTCTTAACAGGTTGGTTTTCAAACAAAAAAAGTTTGACTCTCCGACAGTGCTTGGCTATCTTTGAAGAAATGCAAATTTATCAAACTTTAATAACGCTGTTATTTGTCATATTCTCCAGCTATTTTGTTTTAGATTATGAATACTCTTCGGGCCATTTTCTCTACTATTTTTTCAAAGCAAATATCTGGTATGCATCTTTTAATAAAATCATTTTCCCTGTCTATTTCTGGGCATGCTTCATCCTGTTTTTTTCTGCGTATAACCTTTTGAAGAAATCAAGACTGAACCGGTCTGAAACCATAGAATTATTTCGGAACGCTTTTTTCTTTCACATTTATTTACTTCTTTTAACTCATTCCGAAGAGATCACCATAGGTTTTACACTTATTCCTGCTCAATTGCCTCCTGTTCCTTTAATTACTATATATGAGCAAGCTTACATCCAGGTCGGTTTTATAGTCTATTATATTTTTGCATTCCACCATCTTATCAATGGTTTAATTACCCGACACAGTCCATACAATATAATTTTTCCTGTTTCAGCTCTTGTACCTTATTTTTTCTTAACATCGCCCATTATTCATCTTGTTTACAGCGGCATAGCTTTATTAATATATTTCATTTGGCATAGTTTAAACCATGAGAAATTATCATTTTACTCTAACAGTTTTTTTCAGAACACATGGTTTGCGCCCGGAATTATTTTTCTTTTAGCGCTTTTTTTCAGGTTGTGGTACGCGAAGTATTTTGCCTCTTTTGGGGATGTTTCAGTAGGATTTGCTGCTGATGGACCTGCATATTTTAAATCAGCCCTAGCTTTTTCAAAAGCTAATATTTCTGAAGTTGATTTTCGACATGCCCCTTTTTATTCCTTTTATTTAGCAGGATTTCTTGTTTTATTCGGTCATTCACCGGCAGTAATCTTTTATAGTCAGGCCATTGTAGGCTCGCTAACTCCTGTCCTCATCTTTTTGATCACGCGAGTCCTGTTTGATAAAAAAACAGGTGTCATCGCAGGTTTATTGGTAGCAACCTCTCACCTATGCATTCATTATTCTGTGGTTGTCAACCGATCAGCCCCTCTCCTGGTGACGATACCTTTGATAATTTATATTTGCCTTAATTTAAGAGAAGACAAACAACGCTTGAAGCTATGGAGTCTCGGTTTGTTTTTCGGTTTTAGCTTTTATTTTGGCCAGGAAACACTTCTCAGCCTGATAATGTTCTTTATTTACTCAATTATATTGTTTATAAAAATGGCTTCGTCCAAAAACCAAGTAATCAAAAAAATATCATGGGTGATTTTAGGAATTTTAATTGCCTTTATACCTCTTAATTGGCTATATCATAATCATTCGGGTGGATTGGTACTATTGGGGAGAACAACATATGGTTTTGGAGGTGGTGCAAAGTTAATGTCTTATTCGGGAAACCGTTTTGCTCAAAAAATGCTTGAAATGGAATTCAACCCCATAGGAGACCCGGGTAATAGTCTATTAGTATTTCTAAACCATCCTTTAGGCGTGACTAAAGTATTATTTGGAAAACTTTTTACTGAAATGCCGGGGTTTTTATTTGATCCGGGAGGCGAGTTTATGATGCCATTAAGTTTTTCCATCGAGACATTTTATGGAGCGCATTTTCAATTTTATATCTACTTATTTGTGTTCGTGGGGCTTTTTATCTTCATCTTCCAAAACAAAATAACCCTATTAAATAAAATGCTGATTGTTGGTCCGATCGCATTACAACTTTTATTTTCATCTGTCTTGATGTTTGGTACCTTTAGGTTTCGTGTGCCCATAACTCCCCTGAATATGATATTAGCCGCATTGGCTGTAAAGGTGTTTTTTTTCTATCCTAAGTCACAAAGCAGCTTATCAGAAAATTTCTCTGCTCTGCCGGCAATGCCGTTAATTCAAAATATTCATGCGGCTTGGAATCGATGGAGAAAAATTTTACTTGCAGGAGGGTTAATATTGTTGATTTTCCTCACTATCGTTGTCAAAAAATCATACTATTATAACCCAATTAATTCTGGTCACGATCTGACACCGTGGATTATTATTAACGAGCATCAACAACAAATTAATATTAATACCAATAAAGTTGGACTCAATTCAACGGTTTTTGCTTACTATAAATTAAATAAGGAAAGCCCCCCTTCTGATTTGATAATCTCATTCAATATGTGCCGTTACCTGATGCCCGGAATGAAGCTATATTATCGAGTGGCAGTCGACGGCAAATTCATTGGTGCTCCGGAAAAAATACCGGGCGGATGTTCAACAGTCAGGGAAAAATTTCAAACAACTTATTTAAAAGGAGTGGCAAGTTTATTTGTATACGCTTCTCATGATGGTAAAACCGCTACTCCTGAACCGTATTTATTAAATTTAATAGAAAATCAAAAAATCAAGATTCCAATTATAAATTTCATCTTAGATAAAGAATTAAGAAAATACACAGAGTTATTTCAGACTTATTCTTATGGCTACGTTAAGATTAGTAACCTAAAATTTTTATCCGGATCTCAGAATAACTGAAATGACCTACTCCCCGACGCAGAGCATCGGGGTATCTAAAACAACTTTATCAATTTTTTCGA
>CBDUII010000042.1:0-11556 GCA_965367285.1 uncultured bacterium | reverse complement strand
CCGGTCATCCTTTCCTACCTGCGTAACAAAAATCACTTCACCTGAGTAGTTACCTCAATTTCATAATGCTTACTTGACGGCTAACAGATGAATAACCAAGACCAAATAATTTCCCGATTTCAAGATTATTATACAAGCCTACACTCCATAATAGATAGATTAATACATCACGTTTGTCTTTGTTCAAACCGCATACTCTTCTGGAACTAATTATATCATTCATATCGCATTTTAATTTCGATGCTCCCTTACTCAATATAGCCTCAGCAGTATTTTCTCTCAAAACCTGCCGTTTTTGAGGCACTTCAATGTCAGGCTTTTCGGATAAATATTTAGATTTAATACGATCAATAAATTCTTGGCTTCCTAAAATAATACCGTGTCGAAAATTTTCCCATATCCTTTTCTCTTCTCGGGAATAATCTTGCACCATTTCCCTGTATTTTTTGTGTTTATCCTTAACATTTAATTGGGATAATATAACGTTAGTCTTTAACCACTTAGGCGCTTTCTTACCGTAAGCATAGGGTGGATAACTGCTCCAATGATAATTTATTAACCTCTTTGCAATCCCAGCTCGTAATGGGTTCCGGTGGATATAGCAAGAAAGCGTAAGAAGATATTCATCATTTTCGATAAGAAAGGCTTTAAACCTACCTTGAAATAAATGACCGCGGCGGCGATGTCTTATATTATACCGGCGCGTATAGGTGACTCCAAACCACTGCATACTTACAGAAATGTTAGCCCTATTGGTCTTTAGCAACAAATGATAATGATTACCCATAAGAACATAGGCATAAACTTCGATTTTAAACTTTTCTGACATTTCGCCAAGTATTTCTATAAAAAGAGCGCGATCTTTATCATCCCTGAAGATATTTTTATCCTCGTTACCCCGCGACAGGATATGATAGTAAGCTCCTTCAAATTCTATGCGCCATTGCCTTGTCATGCCTAATTAAATATCAAAAACTGCCATTTTAGTCAATACTTATATTCACTATTCAAGATTTGACACCAATTTCTAATAGCTTTAAGTAATAAAAGCAATATCATTCACTTAAATACAAAATTCAGGTATTATACTCGTGTGGGGTAAAAATTAGAAAGATGTCAAGCATAGACGAAAGTAAAAAGAAAAATATAATTAAACTAATTTTGTTTGCAGGCGTAATCATCTTCCTTCTCAGCCTGATTAAATTGACAGGGCTGAACGAATATCTTGATAAAGAGAGGCTTCATGCATGGATTAAAGGGTTTGGTCCGTGGGGACCCCTTATCTATATTCTGGTTTACTCTATTACACCCATTTTATTTCTTCCGGGACTTCCCGTAACTGTAGTAGCCGGCCTGGCCTTTGGACCTGTCTATGGAACTATTCTCGCCCTTGTGGGAGCAACGATAGGCGCCTGCCTGGCGTTTCTTGTGGCCAGATATTTTGCCAGAAGTAAGGTAGAAAATTTACTTGAAGGCAAATTGAAAAAAATAGACGAAGGGGTTGAAAAAAAAGGATGGATATATGTCGCTATTACCAGGTTGATCCCTGTTTTTCCGTTTAATCTTTTAAACTATGCCTTTGGATTAACAAAAATCAGGTTCAGCCATTACGCGATCACATCTTTTATCTGCATGTTTCCCGCGACAGCAGCTTATGTAGTTTTATCCAGTTCCCTGCTTGATCTCCTGAAAGGCAGGGTCTCTCTTGAACTAATTATCGGGGTTGCGTTATTAGCCACTGTTTCCGCCGTCCCTTTTATTTATAACAAACTAAAAAAGTAAGCCTTCAGAAATACCCTTTATTTAATCCCAAATTTATTCATTTTTCGCCATAAAGTTGTCCTGCTGATATTCAATTTTTCTGCCGCTGCTCTAAAATTCCACCGGCACAGGTGAAGGGTTTTACGTATCCGATCCTGCTCAGGAATTTGGGATAGGTCAGTATCTTTTGTCAATGTATCTGAAACATCAATGGACTTAAGATAGGAGGGGAGGTCCTCTTTTACTATAAAACCGTTTTTGCAAAATACAAAGGCATGTTCTATCGCATTTTTTAATTCTCTTACATTTCCGGGCCACGGATATTCCACAAGGAGTTTTATGGCATCCACTACAATCCCCTTCACTTTATTTTTTGCTTTTGTATTTAACTCTGCCAGGATGTGTTTCACCAATAACGGAATGTCGTCCTGTCTTTCTCTAAGCGGAGGCAAATCGATGGTAACCACGGACAGGCGAAAGTATAAATCCTCCCGGAATTTGTCATGTTTGATAAGATTGATTAGATTTTTATTGGTAGCCGCTAAAACTCTGACATTTATTTTCCTTGGTCTGTTATCGCCAACACGCTCTATTTCACGCTCCTGTAAAACTCTCAAAAGCTTTGCCTGAAAAGCAGGCGATGTATCTCCCACCTCATCAAGAAAAATAGTCCCGCCTGAAGCGGTTTCAAAACGCCCTCTTCTATCCCTTGTAGCCCCTGTAAAGGCCCCCTTTACATGTCCGAATAATTCACTTTCCAATAAACTTTCAGGCAGTGCGGCGCAGTTTATCTGCACAAGTTCATTTTTTTTTCGATCACTGCAATAATGGATTGCAGAAGCAATAAGCTCTTTCCCCGTGCCGGTTTCCCCATAGATCAACACGGTTGAGTTTGTTTCAGCAACTCGTTTAACCAGCCTGTATATCTCCTGCATCTTTTCATTTTTTCCGATCATGTTATGAAATGACTTTGATTCAATAAATTTTTCCTTTAATTCGCTGAGTTCTGTCACATCTTTAATAACTACTAAAAAATAATTCTTGTCGCTGTTTGCCGCTTTAAACGAGTAGGAACTCACTCTGACCACAAAACGCCTTCCATCCTTTGAGGAGATATCGGTTTCGAATTCTGCTTTTTTATTATTCTTGCTATCCTTGCAGATGTCACAGTTATGATCACATAAGCTTCCTCTAAAAATGAGGTTGCATTGTTTACCAATGACATCATGTCGGGAATATCCGGTAATTTTTTCAGCAGCAGGATTGATATCCAGGATATTTAAATCTTCGTCATGGATGAACATACCATCGTCTGTATGAGAAAAAGCATATTTATAAACTTCATTCATCATATTTAAAACATCACCTTCCTTTCCAGCATTACAATAAATTAGCTCGCTTCGCTCGCTACTTTATGAATGTTTTGCTTCGCAAAACTAAAGTATTTATATTTGAATTAAATTATCGTATTTGTAAGCAAATTTTTGAAATTCCTATACATCCTAATTATAATCAATCATGAAACAAATTGTCAACATAATATAAACATGTGCAACACAGTGTTTCAAAATATTTTTTGTTTATACTTTAAAGTCAATGAGTTACGGTTGGCACGAAATTAGCTATATATCATTGCAATGAATTCATTTTTAGCAAGTCAATTCTATCATGTGCAAGGAGGTGAAAAGCGATTAAGGCCGGCCCATATTCATTGTATTCCACAATTAATATTAATTTAATTTAAAACTAATATCAGAAAGGAGATACAAAATGAAATCAGTTGAAAAAAACGTATTAAGATTGGCAATAATTTTTTTTGGAGCAGCATTTTTACTGGGCAGCCCGGCAAAAACATTTGCGATAGATGCCAAGCTGACCTTTGCTCCCAATGTTCCCCCTCCTCTCAACCGAAAGGCTACTACAGTTAAAGTGGAGATGGAGACTATAGAAGTCAGAGGCAAACTGGCCGATGGAGTAGAGTATGATTTTTGGACATTTAATGGAACGGTTCCGGGGCCGATGATCAGGATTAAGGAAGGCGATACCGTTGAATTTACTCTTAAAAACAATGAAAACAGTGTAATGGTTCACTCGATTGATATTCATGCTGTGAATGGTCCGGGTGGTGGAGCTACAGCCACACAGGTTGATCCCGGGGATAAAAAAACTTTTAGATGGAAAAGCCTGAGTCCGGGACTATATATTTATCACTGCGCATCGACTCACATTCCCACACATATAGCAAATGGGATGTACGGAATGTTGCTGGTGGAACCTAAAGAGGGTTTAAAAAAAGTTGACCGGGAATATTATGTCATGCAGAGCGAGTTTTATACAAAAGGAGCTCATGGAGAAAAAGGTCTTCAGGAATTTTCAGATGAAAAAGCCCTGCTGGAACACCCGGACTATGTGGTCTTTAATGGGAGCGTCGGAGCGCTTACTGGAAAAGGGGCATTAACTGCAAAAGTAGGAGAAACGGTTCGAATTTATATTGGAAATGCCGGCCCTAATTTGATTTCTTCTTTCCATGTTATAGGAGAAATATTTGACAGGGTTTATCATGAAGGTGCGACTAACCAGCCTGCTCAAAATGTGCAGACAACACTGATTCCTGTCGCGGGAACCGCTATTGTGGAATTCAAAGTTGATTATCCCGGAACATATATCCTGGTTGACCACAGCATTTTCAGGGCTATTGATAAAGGCGCTGCTGGACTTCTTAACGTAACAGGGAAAAGAGATCCGAGTGTTTTTTTAGAGGTTGAGTAAATCAAAATAAACCCCGTTAGAAGGTTTGTTTTAAATTAGCTAAACTCAGATAATCACACAAAAAATATTTCGGCTACTTCTAACGGGGCAAACATCTCTATTCTTATATGGCGGCAACTGCGACAGCAGGTTTGCCGCCATTTTTTTTTAATCAGCTTTTGAAGCTTCAACCATCTTTAAATATGCTACACGAATTTGATCCAGTGCAAGCTGGTAGATGATTTTACCAGGCCAGTAAGGTCCGTTCCATTTTACAATTTCAATAATAGGTCCTTGTTTTCCCACAGTGCTGGTTTCAGTAGAATCCACAAGTGAAAGAATCCTGTACTGACTTCCCTTTCTTTCCGCAAAGATTTCGCGTACCATCGCGGAATTCCTCGGAATATATTTAAACAGGGTATACCGAACCCGGACTACTTTTAAATATTTAAATGCCCCGATTTCAGCAGGGAATAGGCATTCACATACTTCAAGAACACGTTGAGGTTTGCTGACCGCCGTTACAAAAGCGGGATATAACAGCGCCAGGACAATAGCTGCAAAAAGAAAACTATTAATTTTATGATTGTTTAATGTGGCCATACTACCACCTCCTGCATTAATAAAATGATGAATAAATAAAACTTTTTCTCCTATATTACTTATCGGCACAATAAATAACTTTGATAACAGTTAAACGTAAAATAATGAGAACTTATTTGACTTATGAGCAGTAGAATTTTGTTGAAATATAATGTTTTTTGACGTGCTGTTTTGAAGAGCTTTTAAAAAAATGTATAATTATGAAATTGTTACTTCGTGTTTTTCGAGTGCTACGTGGTTAAAAAAAATCGTGTTTATTCGCTGCTAATGTTTTATTATTTGGCGGCTTCCGCTGTATGGATGATAATTTTGTAACCTAATTCTTTTAGCTTTTTTATTACTCTATCAGCCCCATCAATAAGAAGACCAACATCATTAATATCATCAGTAAATTCAGCAATAACACCGTCAAAGTCTACGCATATTGCGTTATATTTATATTCATTCTTCATAACACTAAATTTTCACGTTCCAACACTATTACTATTCAATTAGAAGTTTATATGGATTATATGCTCCTTTAAGCTTTGGGGCTTTTACGTAACCTAAAATACTTCTTTCCAAAACAGCATTTTCACGAGAAATTCCGTTGTCAAAAATTAGCTTCCGTGCTGTTTTCCCGCATCATCAATAAAGATAATATGGGCATGACTGCACTCCTTACGATCTACCTCAGATGCAAGTATTGGTAATAATTTTTTAATAAAAGAAATATTATTAGGTTCTATTTTTAAAAGTGTTTCTCTGGTTTTGTCTAAACTTTCCATACAAACCTCCTAAGAATTAAGTTGATAATATGTCTTAATTGAACATACAATTACCCATTAAGTTAAAAGATACTTATTTATAAACTTTACCTGTGACGTATTTGCCCACACATCTCAAAAAAATTTATTTATTTTGAGTGTTTATTAAAATAAGACGTTTTGTTATAAATAATATGATGAAATAAATAGGAGAATACGGAGATGACAAAAACTATTCATGCTGTGTATGAACACGGGGTCTTCAAGCCGCTGGAGCCGGTTGAAGGAATAGAGGAAAATACCGAGCTTGAGGTAACTGTATCTATAGGTGAAGAAATTTCAAACACTGTTTTAAAATTTGCCGGTGTTCTGAGCGATGATGAAGCCGCCGGTATGATGAAAGCGGTGGATGACGAATTTTAAAGGATAAATTTGGATGAGTGGAAAGATCAGCCTTGATACGAACATAGTCATAAAGTTGTTCAAGAATGATCCGCTCGTTACCAAAAAACTTGCCGCTTCGTCAAATCTTCGAAAACAAGGGAGGCCTATATGCTTTTGTAATTGCCACCAGGTTTAATGACATCAGAACCCTGGCTGTGGAAAGAATTGAGGAGTTGAAAATAACTGAATCATCTTTTGTCTATCCGAAGGATTTTGATCCTGAAGAAAGATTGAACGCGGCTTTTGACATTGTTTATGATGAACCTATTGAAGCGAAGATATGGTTTTCGGCTGAACAGGCAAAGCACATAAAAGAAAGGAAGTGGGCGCGTAATCAAAAAATTACTCATAAGAAAGATGGTTCAATAGTTCTTGAACTAAAAACCTCCGGCTGGGATGATATTAAAAGATGGGTGTTATCTTATGGCTCAGAAGCAGAGGTTCTAAAACCCGAAAAACTAAGAAATGAAGTAATTGCTGAATTTGAAGCAGTTAAAAGAAAATATAAAAAATAATTTTCCCTCACTTGGTTTCACGGTGACACTTTAACAGCATAACGACTACTTTTTAACTGCTATTTTAAATAGCCACAAAAGCTCGAAGGCACAAAGATGAATAGAAAAATAATTCGAAGCCATATCATTTTATTTTTCACGCTCAATTTTTTCCTTTTTTCGGCTCCTTGTAACGCGGAATCTGCGGAAATAAAAATTACACTGTTCCATTTAAATGATACCTACCATATTGCCCCTGTACGGGTGAAGGAAAGAGATGAAAAAAATAAAAAAATATTCGTTAATCGCGGAGGAATGTCACGGATACGATCCCTTGTAACTGCCTATCAGAATGATAATCCGAAAGTTCCTGTATTGATTTTACATGCAGGGGATATGCTTTCGCCTTCAATGCTTTCCTCAAAAGAAGGTCTAAAGGGAAAACACATGATAGATTTCTTAAACCGCATAACAATTGATATTGCTGAATTTGGAAATCACGAATTCGATTTGGTGTGTAAAGGTCGTGAAAAGCGGGTTAAAGAAAGCCAGTTTATCTGGTTGGCATCAAATATTAAATTTCCGGATGCCAGCCCTGTTTTTAAAAAAATAAAAACCACTCATATTTTTGAACATCAGGGAATAAAAATTGGATTTTTCGGATTAACCGTTGCTTTCCGCGCTGAAATGCCGTGCCATCAGTATGACCGTAGTAAAATTATTTTTCTAAATCCCGTAATGGCGGCAAAACAAGTTGTGCGGGCTTTGAAAGATCAAAAAGTGGATATCATTGTAGGAATTACCCATCTTAATATGTCTACTGATAAAGAAATAGCAATGGAAAACCCTGGTATAGACGTAATCATTGGTGGTCACGAACATGTTCCTTTAAGCGCTTTAGTTGGTAAAACTTTGATAATAAAAGCAGGAACCAATGCAACTAACCTGGGGAAAATTGAATTAACCTACTCTGTTTCTTCACAAAACAAGACGCCGGCAATTAAAAAAAAGTGGGAGCTAATACCGGTTGACGACAAAATACATCCTGATCTTGAATTAAAGAAGATCGTAAATTCATACCAGGCAAGGATTCAAAAATACCAGGTAAGCATCGGAGAAACAGCAACCCCATTAGAAGCAAGAAGTATTTGCATGAGAACGCATGAAACAAATACCGGTAACCTGATTGCTGATGTGATACGAAAAAAAGGCAAAGGTGATCTGGCATTGATTAATGGAGGGTCATTTCGCGCGGATAAAATTTTCAGTCCCGGCCCTATTACTGCGGCAGATATATATACCTTGCTTCCTTACAATGACAAAATCGTTACCATAAAGATAGACGGAAAGACTTTGATTGACGCTCTTGAAAATGGCCTTGCAAACTGGGGAAGCATGAAAGGAGGGTTTCCGCAAGTTTCGGGTGTTAAATTTGAATTTGATCCTGACAAGCCGGACTATAATAAAATTATTAAAAGCTCTATTGAGGTTAACGGCAATCCAATACAACTCAATAAAATATATAAATTAAGCACAAATGATTTTTTAGTAGAAAGAGGAGAAATCGATGGGTATCATATGCTGCAAGGCAAAGAGGTGTCAGGGGAATACGGGCTTCTCACCGACGTTTTAATTGACTATATACGCGGCAAAAAAACTATTTCTCCAGTCTTGGATCAAAGAATTGTAATTCATGGAATAAACCCTTTGATTCATTACAAATGCGGGGAACCGGAACAAGTCTTTTAATTTGGTATTATTGTCTCTTTCGGGGAATGGGAGACAAACCCCCGTCTTTAGGCAAAGACTTTAGTTCAACGATGCGCTTCTCGCAAGGCACAAAGTGGCAAAGGCAAAAGGCACAAAGCAGACGGCAAATTTTTAAGACTCTGTGCCTCAAGCTATCGGCTTTAGCCGATAACTGTCAGTCAGGAACCTTTTGTCGTTGACGTAAAGTTCTCACCGTATTTTTTCTTATAGTAGGCAATTCTCTCTTTCTCAGAAGAAGGCAGGGATTTCCGTTTTCTCGCTGAATCAGATATTTTTTCCATGTCTTTCTTTTTGTTCTGTATAGATTTTTTCTTACCTCTCCACCCTGAAGTGGAGAAATCGCTTTTCCCTGATGCATATCTATGCCCCCGATCTTTTTTTTCTTTTCGATCGGCCACGCGTTCCTTTTTATAGGAACCCGCCATGTCCTGAACCATTTCGGATTCGTCAATCCACCCTCTTTTAATCTTACAGTCAATGAAGCTTTCTATTTTCGGAAGGTTCAGGGCATGGTCCTCGCACACAAGACTGTAGGCAACCCCGGTCTTTCCGGCCCTGGCGGTACGGCCAATGCGGTGAACATAGTTTGCCGCTTCATTGGGAAGATCATAGTTAATAACATGGGATACATTTTCAATGTGCAGTCCGCGCGCCGCCACTTCCGTGGCAACAAGGATTTTCACTTTCCCCGATTTCATGCGGTCAATTATCTTCTGGCGTTTGGACTGGGCAACATCTCCTGTAATCACCTTGGCAGGAAACCCGTTGCGAACTAATTTCCAGCCAAGCCGCTCAGCAGTTCTTTTCATATTTGTGAAAATGATTACCCGTTCAAAACCAGGCCTTTTCAAAAGACCCATAAGAGAGGGCAGCTTCTCTTCGTTGGAAACATACAAAAGTTTTTGATCAATCAGGTCAACGGTAACCTGCTCCGGTTCGATCTCAACTAAAACAGGGTCTGGCTTCATATACCTTGAGGCAAGGCGGATTACCCTGCTGTCCATGGTGGCGGAAAAAAGCATGGTCTGCTTTGATTTTTTTTTGGGAAGGTGTTCGGCAATATAACGGATGTCAGGAATAAAGCCCATGTCAAACATCCGGTCAGCTTCATCAATGATAAACTGATCGATATTGGAGAGGGACAGGGTTTTGGATTTGTAAAGATCGATCATCCTGCCCGGGGTGGCGGCGATTATATCTATCCCCTTGGCTAATTCAGTTTGCTGTTTCTCGTATCCGACCCCTCCGTATACTGCAAGAGAACGAAAGGGGAGATATCTACCGAGATCTTTCGCGTCCTGGTCGACTTGCATGGCAAGTTCCCGGGTAGGTACCATGATTAAAGCGCTGGGATTTCGCGCCACCTTCCCTTCAGAAATGAGTTTATTCAAAATGGAAAGGAGATACACGGCGGTTTTTCCTGTACCGGTTTGAGCCTGGGTAACAATATCCTTCCCTGCCAAGCTTTCTGGCAGCGATTGTTCCTGTACCGGTGTGCAACGCTCAAAACCTGCCTTTGCAATACCCCTCAGCAGGTCTTTATGGAGGTTTAACCGCTCAAATTTCATATTTTCCTTAGGGTTCTAATATGGTTCTAAAGAGGATTTTATAGATGTTTATTCCTTTACATGTACGTCTTAAAAAACACGACCAACTAATTATAACAGAAACAGAATAAATAACAAACAGAACTGATATAAAACTGCTTAAACATAGTTTCTGGCGAAGCTCGTGAAGCCACCGGAGGTGGTTGGGCGCATAGGGATGCAGAACAACATCGTACCCCCCTGGATAAAAAGAGCCAAATTTCTGTGTTAGTAAATCATCAAGGAAGAAAGGTTTTAAAGCGACGATATTTGGAGAGAGAGAAGGGTTTCTTTCCTGTCTGATATTCCATGGAGATTTATATCCTTTCTAAGAGTTTTTTCTGATCGAATTAAACCAGAGGTTGTAAGTTGCAGCTTTACAGAGGAAATTTTTTCTTGAAGAAAAAGTTTCTACTTCGTAGAACTCATCCTCAATGAGGCGATGAGCTGTTTCAACATCAGCCTGCCAGGTGTGAGCAGCAGGGGGGATGGTCTGATGCACGAGACCTTTTACAGATTGTATTGTTTTGGTAAACGCGGAATCCTTTTTAGCGTTCCATGCCCCGATGAATTCAGATCCATTGTCTGTTTGAATCCGGCATTCGTTACCAGTGACGCCGCATATCTGTACATGAGCAAGTAAGACTTTAACAAACAGGTTTGAATAGGTCAGGGGTCGCTCATCTGCATAAGCCAGTAAGGATGAAGTCCGCTTACTACATCTCTTGCCGTGTATTGCATCTTGGGGCGCCTGTGGCGCTTAATCTGAGGCCATAATTCAGGGATATCGATCAGGTCCTTCGTGTTTATATCAATTTGTTCAAATAATCTCCATTTAGCCTTAACGGGTATTAAATCATTCTTGGTTTTATATTTTTTGCGTTTTTCTTATAGTGTAATATTTTACGGGACACATTGTTTTCCTCCTGGCACCTTTTTTATCGCAAATAAAGTTAAATGCTGCAGAGGTTCAATGTGTCCACTAAAAAATATATCATAGGGGTGTCTCAGGCTACGTTCAGTACGCTCTCTTCGCTTTAACACCCCTGTCTCTGATCTTCAACCAACTCCTACGCCAATCTCTCCAACTCCCTCCTTCCACGCTTCCCCAATACCAATATCCCAACAAGGGGGGTACGATGTCTATTCAGAGTTCCAGTTTTTATTAGATTCCCGCTTTTGCAGAGCTAAGCTCAGCTTTACGGGAATGACAAAAAAGCATGTGGGAATGACAATTTGCGCCGCATTGTCATTCCCCCACGCTCCCCGCTTAAGCTTGTCCTCGCATGCTTTAAGCGGGGAGCATGCGAGGACAAGCTTAATCGGGGAACATTCGGGAATGACAGTGCGGGGTGTTCGGGAATGACAATGGATAGTGTTCGGGAATTTTTAGAGGGAGTTAAA
>CBDUII010000041.1:0-11820 GCA_965367285.1 uncultured bacterium | reverse complement strand
CAAAATTTTCTTTTTTTTATATCAGAAATTAATATCCGGAATACCCTGCTCCCTTTTTTCACATCTTTAGGCGTTAAAAAATTTTCTTTCATGAAGAATAAGGAAGAACTCATGTATGAGATTGGAGAAAACGCCAGGGAACAGCGCAAAAAACGTTATTGCATCTGCATTATGACATACCATCATGAAAATGTCGGTAATCCTGCCTACATTGCCAGTCTGCTTCAGTCCATTAAACAACTTATCATCAAGCCGGACGCTTTACTGCCTTTCCTTATATTAGCCAATTCCGAAAAATCTTTAGAAATACAATTTGGAAAAACACCGGAAATAAGGGCATTGACGATTCGAGCCGCAGCCAAGTACGGATTAAAAGGCATTGTTATTGGAAATCTGGATGATTCTAAAACAGCTAATATGTTTATAGAAAAAGTCATTGAAATTGTAGAAGATGATGAATTAGCCAAGATGTCTCCCCTTGAGAGGCACATGAGCAAGCTGGTCAACAGGGCATACGCGTACCTCAATAAAATAGCCGGAAGCGAAGAGGAAAAGGAAGAAAACATTAACAAGGCAATCAGTTTGTTTGAGGAGGTACTGGAGCAATCCAGAGATAATTGTGAAGCGCTCCTTGGGATGGCAATTGCCTGTGCTTCAAGCTCTAATCCGAGAAAGATTCGTGAAGCAAGCGAGTTGTTCGGAAGGTTAAAGAACGTGGAAGAGGATATGGAGAAAGTTTACGAAGGACATGCGGGAGCTTGCTATAAGATGGCGGAACTTGTAAAAGACGAAAAAACTCAGCATAAATGGCTGCTGAAAGGTGTTAACAGCTTAAATTCGCTCGTCGAATGGCAGATGAATGAATATGAGGCTATTAAGAAAGTGCAGTATGAGTTCAACGATCCTGAATTTTTCCGGCAAATGTCAAACAAATATTCAGCTATGGCAACCCCATTAGCTGAAATTGGCGGTAAACACACGGCAACTGCTGTCAGTTACTATATTAAAGGGATTAAAATGGATCCAAAAGTTTCAAGCAACTACAAAGTCGTTCCTTTAATGGAAGATGATGCAAAAAAGAGGGCGGATTTTATGGAAATTGTAAAAATCTGCGCCAGCGCACGGGAAAATTTAGCCGGCAAAGAGATAGATTTTCTGATTAGCGAAGCCGAAGCTTATTTTAACGCTGGAAATCAATCCGCGGCAACAAAACTATTTAACAGCATCAACCAATACGTATCAAAAGAACAAATAGAAAGCTGGGCAAAAGATAAAAAAGACGGCATAACACCGGATAGAAACAAGGCTGACAAAATCGCGTCATTTATTACTTTTTTAAATCATCGGGCTATTTATTTTCGCAGGATCGGAAATCACGATAAATCATTAGAGGATCTCGGCCTGGCCTTATCTCTTGACATGGAAAGGAGATATTTTGACATTTATTTTAATATAGCCAAGGCAATTATCAGCGCCTTGGATAAAAATACCCGGTGTGATTACAGCAGAAAAAACGCCCTCAACTACTTATTTACTTCAATCACAATTACGTTTAATATTAATCTTGTCACATATGAAACACTCCTTAAAACTATTAAAGATGATTCTATTTTAAAGCCATTTATTGAAGATATAAGATATTTTCTCAATAATTCCCACTATTCAATACCTGTATTTTTCAAGCCAAAACCCACTGAGGGTGAGTCTAAAAATCATTAGGAAAAAATACTATGCAGGATATATTGGAAAATCAAAAGCTGCGCTTAAAGTTCGAACCCTATAAAAACAACAGGTTTCTCTTTTTCATCACGGAAATTAATATTCGGAATACCCTGATTCCCATGTTTGCTTCCCTTGGTGTAAAAAAGATAACTTTCATGAAAAACGTTGAGGAATTGAGGTATGAGATAAGCGAAAATGCTTGGGAAAACCGCAAAAACCAGTATTATAAATGCATTATGACGTCCTAGCATGAAGACATCGGACATCCGGCATAAAACGCCAGTCTGCTTAACAGGATTAGACAAATCAGTAAAAAATCAAGCGCACCCGTGCCTTTCCTTGTATTCGCCGATTCAGATGAATCCTTGGAAATACAATTCGGCAAATCTCCAACAACAAGGGCTCTTACTATTCGAGCCGCAGCCAAGAACGGATTAAAAGGCCTTATTATTGGCAGTCTGGATGATTTTGACAATGCTAATAAGTTCGTAGAAAAAATCGCAGAGATTGTAGAAGACGATGAATTCGCCAAGATGACTCCCTTTGAGCGATATTTGCGGAAGCTGATCAACAAAGCATACGGTTACCTCAATAAGATATTCGGGAGCAAGGAGGAAAAGGAAGAAAACATTAATAAGGCGGTCAGTTTGTTTGAAGAGGTGCTGGAACATTCGAAGGACAGCTACGAGGCGCTGATCGGGAAGGCGACAGCCTATTCCTCCAGCTCAGAACCCAATAAAATTCGCAAGGGGTGCGAACTATTCGTAAAACTTGAGGTAATAGGTGAAGATGCTGAGAGAGCTTTCGAGGGACACGCCGGGGCCTGTTATAAAATGTCGGAAATCGCAAAAGACAAACCCGTGCGGGATCAATGGGTAATAAAAGGTGTTAATAGTTTGAATACTCTTGTGGAATGGCAAATCAGCGAGTACAAGATCATTCGGAAGGTGCAGCCTGATTACCATGATCCTGAGTTGCTCAGGCAATTGTCGAATAAATATGCAACCATGGCGTCCTCTTTAGTTGAAATTGGGGGTGAACATAAAACTACTGCCATCAATCACTATTATAAAGGAATTGAAATGGATCCAAAGGTTGAGAGCAATTACCGGATTGTGCCTCTTCTTGAAAAGAGCGCAAAAAAATCCGATGATTTCATAGAAATTGCAAAAGTCTGTGCCTCAGCAATGGAAAATTTGACAGGAAAAGAGATAGATTTTCTCATCAAAGAAGCTGAAGCTTACTATAACGCGGGGAAAGAGGATGAAGCGACAAAATTATTTAACAGCATCTATAAATATATCACAAAGGCTCAGATAGAGGCCTGGGCTAAAAATAAAAAAGACGGCGTAAAGCCGAACAAAAAAGATTCTGATAAAATTGTGGTATTTATTACTTTTTTAAACCATCGCGCCATACATTTTCGTAAAATCGAGCAATATGAGAAATCGTTAGACGATCTCAATACAGCTATCTCACTCGACCCGGCTAACAGCTATCATTACATTTACGACACTTTCTCAAAATCAATATTAAGCGCCTTAAACGATCAAAACATTACAGTTACTTACACGCAAAAAAACGCCCTTTCTAACTTATCCAATGCAATAACAATTGCGTTAAATGTTGACCTTCAAACTTACGAAAATCTCCTTAAAGCCATCAAAAATGATCCTATTCTAAGCCCGTATATCAGCGACATAAGATCTTTTCTCCAGAATTCCCAATACTCAATACCGGTATTCTTCAAATAATCAACCACAAAAATCACAGTCCAACTTCGCCGCAACCAAAAATTACAGATAAATTTCAAATTATAAGTTCTAAGGAATAAAACCGATTTTGCGTCCCATCCTTAAAAGGCCGAAACAGCCTGCTAACATCATATCGCCATGGGGTACAGCACAATAGTATGGAAGGGATTCACAAAGCTTTCTTTTAGGGCCTGTAACCGCTATCATGGGAGAAAAGGATAAACCGGAATATCCTTTTGCCATCGCTACTCCGTGCCCTTTATCATCAAATACTTCCTGATGCGTGAGTGAAGCGTCCACAAGCTTGTCGATCAGTGCAGTTAATTTAGCAGGAGTTATTCTTGAAGTGTGATGTTCGCATAGTCCGAGCAGCCTTCCGTTTTTCACCACGGCGATAAGCGTGTGGCTATTTCCAAGGTTGATGAGCACCACTCCCTCTTCATGTTGCAATGCTACTTGAGAATCTTCGAGCAAACCGCAAATAGCCGCCGCGCCGGTATCCATCAAAATCAATGCTTCCCCTATACTTTCCACAACAGCCTTCATACGCGTTAATCCTTCCGGCGGCTGTCGATAAACAAGATCTTCAAGACGGCCTCCGGAATCCATGAAAGTTCTCCATCGCTCCATTCTGAAGATGCGGTTGGAGATTTCAGGACTTTCACCGTGATCCTGAACAGCAACTGCAAAACGAACAGGAAAGTTTAAAGACCATAATTCAAAAAAACCGTGCCATTGATCAATATCAACATCTTCCAACACTACACTAACCGCGTCAGGAGGAGGATGCTCTACCAGTTTTATACCAAGAGTTTCTATATGCTTCAAATTATCATTCATGGTTTTCGCCGCTGTCTCAGTAGCATAAACATCCAGGTCTGCCTTTAAATGGTCTTTTATCGCCACGGCACATGCTCCACCACCCATAATACGGCCTGTTAAAAATAACGGAGCTTTCCGGCTTGTGGCTTTCCGAATTTCAATCGCCTTATTTCGCGTTGGAGATGGCAGCACCAGTTTGAGACAATTCTCCAGCTCTACTCCAGACCGGTAAACTAAAATATCCTGGGTACCGGAACCTATGTCCATTATTAGAGTAGAATCCATTCTGCCGTTAATTTTATTAATCACGCTTCCTTTCATATATGTCTCAAGTTAGATTCCCGCTTTCGCGGGAATGACATAAAGCGTTGAGGTGTCATTCCCAGCATCCCGGCATGTCATTCCCGCATGATTTTAGCGGGAATCTATAAGCATTGAAATTCCTATACATCAAGTTAGGCCATCCTGGCTAACTTTTTAGGCGCTGTTTGGTGCATTTTTTTTACAGCGCCTTATGCAACGCTCAAAATCCCTAAAACTGCAAAGCTGAGCTTAGCTCTGCCGTCCATGGCAGTTTTTACGGTATTTTGTGTTTGCGGCTACCTGCCTGTGCGTCGCACGCAGACAGGCGCCGCAAGGAAACATTGAAGCTCCTAATGACATACTCCCCGACGCAGAGCATCGGGGTATCTAAAACAACTTCATCAATTTTTTCGACGTAGAACGTCGGGGAATTAAACCCACTGTGTGGGATTAATTTAATTAAAGATTTAATAACCAGATCTCGAAATATAACTCTTAGAAATAAATATCAATAATATTACATTTTTATATTAAAATGAAACGTTTATAACAATATTGATTTAAGGTGCCGGTTAGAAGAATGAGCAAACCACCGACAAATAAAATGCCGCCTGGAATTCCTTATATTATTGGGAACGAGATTGCGGAACGTTTCAGTTATTACGGCATGAAAACAATCCTGGTCATTTTCATGACCAAGTATTTAATGGATAGTTCCGGTAATACGGCGCCCATGAGCGAGAGTGACGCTAAATACTGGTATCACATTTTTAACATGACAAACTATCTTTTCCCGATTTTAGGAGCATTTTTATCCGATATTCTTTTGGGAAAGTTCAAGACGATCGTCAGTTTATCAATTGTGTATTGCCTGGGTCATCTTGCCTTAGGTTTGCTTGATACACGGTTTGGCCTGACGCTGGGTTTAACCCTGATAGCAATGGGTTCCGGCGGTATTAAGCCCTGTGTTTCGGCACATGTGGGGGATCAGTTCAGGCCTGATAAAAAACACCTGATTAACAAAATCTTCAGTATTTTTTATTTATCGATTAATATTGGCGCAGCGATCTCTTCCCTGCTGACCCCTGTTTTGTTGAACAAATTCGGACCTCATGTAGCTTTTGGGGTACCTGGTGTTCTCATGCTCATTGCGACAATCGTCTTTTGGGTAGGTAAAAGGAAATTTGTCGCCATTCAACCTGTCGGATGGAACTACTATAAAAACGAGTTGTTCAGTCCGCAGGGGAAAAAGGCATTATTGCAGCTCAGTGTAATCTACGCTTTTATTTCTATTTTCTGGTCTCTGTTTGATCAGACAGGTTCCGCCTGGGTATTGCAGGCAAGCAGAATGAACCGGATGGTGAATCTGGGGTTTATCGAGTTTGAACTTTTACCTTCTCAGATTCAGGCAATTAATCCGCTAATGATTATAATTTTTATTCCACTTTTCGCATACATTGTCTATCCGTATATCAACAAGTTTTATGATTTAACAGCGTTAAGAAAGATAACCGCCGGTATGTTTATAGCATCATTTTCCTTTGTGTTATGCGCCATTCCTGAAAGTCAAATCTCAGCCGGCGGCCAACCAACAATTTTGTGGCAGTTCTTTGCTTATCTGTTTTTAACAATTGGCGAGGTTCTTGTTTCCATTACCGCGTTGGAATTCGCGTACACCCAGGCGCCGAACAGCATGAAATCATTTATCATGGGATTTTATCTGTTATCGGTATCATTGGGGAATTTAGTAACGGCGATTGTGAATCGTTTTATTCAAAATCCTGATGGTTCAACCAAATTGGAAGGGGCTGCCTATTACTGGTTTTTTGTTGCTTTAATGGCTGTAACCGCCATCATATTTATTTTTATCTCAAAACGGTATAAAGAAGAAAGCTATATTCAGACTAAGGAAAAGTTAGTTGCGTAACAGTCGTCATGTCATAATTGCGGCACCCTGAACCTTTTATGCATTCCTTACTTCCTTATATTCATAAAATATGGTATACAGGAGGTATTAAAAATGACTATAACTATGACAACTAAAAATCAAGTTACAATTCCCAAAAAGATTGTAGACGCTCTTGATCTTGATAAAGGCGCTATGTTTGATGTCAGGGTGACAGGTAATAAAATTCAATTGACTCCTGTAGAGGTTGTTGAAAAAGTCTTTACGGATAAAGAGTACAAAAAACTCAATGAACTTGTTAAAAAGGAAAAAGGGAAAGCTAAAAAAGTCACCAAAGAGTTTATTGAGAGCATTAAGTAAGAATTTTAATATATGCCGTTAACCCTTCTTTATTATTCTTCCTTCAAACGAAGCCTTAAGGTATTAGATTCCACACAAAAGGCAATCGTCAAACGGATTCTAAATTCGCTTCTGGTTTATTATGCTTCAAACTGTGCCCTATCAGAAGTTCAAAAACAGGAACCGCGTTTCTTTTACAAGAAATTGCGTAAACCTTATTATGAAGCTGGCGTCGAAAGCAAAACTCGTCTTCTGATCGAGCGAGACAAATCAGAATGCTTTGCCATTCTTGCCGGCAACCATGATCAAATCAGACGATTTTTAGCGAGTCATTAACACCAACTATCACTCCTGTTTCTTTAAATAAATGGAACACCGATAATCAGCGAATTCAAGTCTCCGCAGGTACTCTTCTATGGGCGAATCTACGAAGAAAAAATCCGCCAAATCAGCGTCATCTGCGTTCTATAAAAAAATTCCCCTCTATCAAGAGGGGTGGCTCCGAAGGAGATGGGGTGTGTTAAAAAGTTACTCGTTCCCATGCTCTGCGTGGGAATGAGTATCTGTCCTCTGATTTCTTACCCTCTCAACTTCCCTCGTTAACCCGTAATGCCCTGCGGATTTTAATGGGTGACCCCTTTTCCTCTGCCAAGTTGCCGTAAATATTGCCATAAGTTATTCTATTATGTTAAGTGGTTGCAACCATAGCATCGTGAACCGATTTCTAATGCTCAGATGTATAATAACGATATATTGTAATATACAGAACTCATTCTATATATAAACAAGTTATTGCAGTGGAGAAATAGATTTTACAACATCCTATAATAAATGAATGAGCAATATACAAGGAATTCGACAAAAGATTTTAGATAAGGATTATTATCTTTCTTCTCACGCTGAAGAAGAAATGGCAGAAGATAATATAGAGAGATATGACATTGAAAATGCTATACTAAAAGGTAGAATTGAAAAGAAACTTACGGAAGATGTAAGGGGAACAAGGTATAGAATAGGAGGCCCAACAAAGGATGGAAGACCAATATATGTTGTTTGTAGATTTAAAGATAATAGTAATTTGATAATTATAACTGCATATACTTAATGGAGGAAATATGATTTGTGAGTTTTGTGACGGTAAAACATTAAAAAGAAAAGTAAAAAAGCAGCATTGGCTTCATGGAAAATTATTTATCATTGAGAACGTAGAAGCTGAAGTTTGCACAGAATGTGGAGAGCGGTATTATCATGCAACAACTTTGGACTCTGTAGATCGCCTTCTTGAAGCAGATCATGAAGTAAAATCTATGATTAATGTTGAGGTTGTTCGCTTGTAGAAATAGGGTTAGTTCTGCTGTTGACTTGACTATATCTGCATATAAAAACCATTGACAAATTTGCTCTCTTTATCGGCTTTATAAAAACCAAAAACTTTTGCAGTCAAGAATGGGTGACCCCCTAACGCTAATATCGGCCTGTCGAGATCACGGGGCATCTTTGGGAGAACGAATTTATTGGTTTTCATTTTAAGTCAACCCTAAACACTAAGTTAATCAAATTCAACTTCTTCATCTATAAACTTCAGGGCGTCATAATCAAAAAGCTCAACTTTCCCATTGGTAATGTTCTTTATCTTTTTCTTGTCCATATTTCCAATCCCATGAGCAGTTCCCTTAATTATTCTATCAGTTTTAGATTCACCGGTGATTCCCTCAACTTTTATTTCATCAGGCAAGTCTGCTATTTGTAATCTTCTTAAATTATCTTTGTTATAACCGAACCCCAAGAAATATATTCTTTCTGCTTCATTTAACAATCTATATGCGTTTCTGAACTCCTCATCATCTGCATTATTATCATGAATGAATTTTATATTTCCACAGAGCTTATTTTTTATATAATGTTTAGCCTCAGCAAATTGAATTTGTTCGTGGGAAGATAGTGGGTCACCACCTCGATCCATCACCTCTTTAATGAGTTCTAACTCTTTAAAAGTACTTTTGTACTCTCTACCACTATCACCGCTGTTAGCCTTAGCCTGCCAAGGTAATTTGCCAAGATGACCATGTAAATGCACTATAGGCATTCCGCCCATAACTGTCTTACAATAGCTATCATCAAAACTATAATGAGCTTTAATTGATTGGTAAAGATAATGGTCAAATGACCTGTCATAATTAAATGTTAAAAAAGAAACCGGTGGCATAAAATCTCTACCTTTTGGCGTTTTAATCTTATTCAAAAATTCACGATACCACTTCCCTTCTCCATTCACTAAGAGGTCATCCCCGATTTCATAACTTAAAAGAGTGAGTCCTATTAATATTCTTCCAATATCATCGTATTTTTTTTCATTGCCTTCAATGAATGAATCAATGGAATGGGGATTGGCCAAATGTAACTCTTGATAAAATCTATCAATATAATCGTCACGGTAATTAAGGGCACTGCATAAATTTCGGAGTTCTCCGTTGGGCTTTAATTTCTCAACTATTATATCCACTAACCCTGTACCAGAGGGATAATGGTAGGGCTGACTTGCCCCTGCACCTAAAACAAATACTGTATTTCGTGTAATCATTAAACTACTTCTAAAGGTTTCTATTTTTTAAGCTGATAACTTTTTCCACACAACCCTCTTTTCCTTATCCTTGCTTCTCTTTCTTACTCATCTTAATTTCCATAAGAACCCTATTTCTTCAAGTTTCAGAATCTTCAACTTATCCAGTATACCTTTTCTATAACTTACCCTTAGCGTATTCTGCCAAATGCCAAGAGCAAAACCTTTTGGAGTTTTGTGGTGATATAGAGCATTAGCATTGCCCCACTTGTTTTTGTACTTTAAAGTCTCCTGATAACCCTGCTCAAATGCTTCTTCATGTGGCTCCCATACGAAACCAATTTCTTCAAGTTTCTGAACCCGCAACTTATTATCCAGTGTGCCTTTTCTATAACTTACCCTTTGTCTAGCCTGCCATTTGCCAAGATCAAAACCTTTGGGGGTTTTGTAGCTTTGAGGAGCATTAGCATCACCATATTCAAGTTTATATTTCAGAGTTAAGCCATACCAAAAATCCCATGACCTTGAAATTACTTCAATGGCTTTCGTATAAAGTGTTTTTATAAAACGATCCTGATCTATTTTGTTAGGAAGATTAAAGAACTCAAATTTATCGCAGTATTCAGTCATCGCAGCTTTCCATTCTTTTGAATCTACTTCTCCCATGCCCTGTAAAGTTCTTAATCGTGAAACAATATCTTGAAGGTGATTGTCGCTGTCTACCATAGCCTGAAGTACTTGCCACACAGTTTTATAACCAGAACTTTCAAGAAATATCTCAGGGTTAGTATCCTCATCAACCACAACAGGAATAAAGATATATCCCTTTTCTTTCCATTCTGCTTTTCTCATTGCTCTTCCTGTAGCCTGTACAATATCAATGATGCTTCTTTTGGGATCAATAAATGCTATCGCATCAACTAAAGGAATATCGACACCTTCTGTTAAGCATCTGGCATTACTCATAATTCCTATTTCAGCATCTTTAAATTCCTTCATATAACCATTTCTTTCACCTGAAGACATTGTGCCATTCACATGAAATAACTCTATATTATTTTCCTTTAGCAAATTAGAATTAAGCATTTCAAATGACTGCTTCATCCCATAGGGAGATTTAACATCTGTAAAAGCTTTTGCTCCTGCAACCCTGCTGTGAAAAGTAAAGATTTTCTTGAAACCATAAGCATCAAAAGCCTTTACAAGTGCTACACGTTTAGCGAGAGCTTTTGCATCCCATTCGTGATTGTCTTCAGTTATAATTTTACCCCTTTTGTTGATAAGGTCTCTTACTTCAGAGTCTGTAACACAAATAACAACAACTTTGTAATCTGTAATTAAATCCCTTTTGACAGCCTCCCCAAAACTCATTTTATAAAAAGGCTTGCCATAGACGTTGTGATCATCCATGCTACATACCAAAATATCATCCTCTTCAGCTTTTTTTGTAATATGCGGAGCATAAATCCGAGGTGTGGCAGTCATAAAGACTCTTTTTTTTATAGGAACGTTTTTGTCATCAAGAGCTATACTCCATACTGAAGCATGAGTTCCTGTTGTTCTATGGGCTTCATCAAATCAGCCTACATCGAAATGTATCCCTGCTTTTAAACATGCTTCGGATAATACCTTGCTTGATTGATAGGTAGAGAATAAAACCGATGTTGTGTCAGTCTCTTTTTCTAAGTAATCAGAAACAGCATTCACGTTAGTCGTTACTTGCACATCCATTTCATAAAGGTGTTCAACAGGAGAGTCATTTCCAAGGTCAACAGTTGTATCACTACAAAGGCAAAGATAACGAAAAGGGTTCAGGCTTGTATTTGCCGCCCACTCTCTTAGAGTCTGAGACAATAGCGCAAGACTTGGAACCATAACAAGGATATGTTTCCTTCCAAGTTTTTCAGCTATCCACATTGCAGCAAGCGTCTTGCCTGTTCCACAGGGAAGAATCATCTGGCCACGAGAGTTATCTTTAAAGTGTTCTAACGCTTTATCTATAGCTTCTTGTTGTGTTTCGTGGGGTTCTTTTTTTTCTGGTGATAGAATAACTTTCTTTAGAAGGTAGGTTCTAAGACGATTGAAGAAATCTGAATCAAGTTGATCAAGGCGGTCTGAAAGAACACATCCCTGCCGGGTTCGGTCATTTATAGATGAAGGCAACTTATTGGCATTGGTTATTGTGATACGCCAATCAGCCCTGTCAGACATTGTAAAGAATGTTGATAATTCCTTTAAGGTAGGAGTATTGTTTCTGTCGCTTCTAAACTTGGCTTGATAAGCCGTTATCTTCCCATCATTAGATAAAGCTATTCCATCAATTCCTATATCTTTTCTTCCAGGGTATCCAAGACGTTTAAGCACTGATGGTGGAATTTCTTTTTGGCAGTAAACTTCTTTGAACTGAAACACAG
>CBDUII010000040.1:0-11897 GCA_965367285.1 uncultured bacterium | reverse complement strand
CAAACACCCCTTTTTCACCTGAAATCTTATCATGAGTTTCCGCCATCCCATCGAGGGAAACATTGATATTCAAAAATTTATTAGGGCGAAACTTTTCCAAAGACCTTTCCAGCAGCATTCCATTAGTGCATAGATAAATATGCTTTTTTCGTCGAACCAGTTCCTCAATAAGCTCGCCTATATACTGGTAAAGAAGAGGCTCTCCGCCGGTAACGGATACAACCGGAGCGCCGCATTCATCCACCGCCTTAAAAGCAACATCGAGCGGCAATATCTCGTTAATAGTGGATTCATATTCTTTTATCCTGCCACAGCCGGCACATTCTAAATTACAGGCGTGAAGCGGTTCCAACATTAAGACAAGAGGGAATTGCTTCTTCCCTGAGATACGCTGTTTTAAAAGGTATGAAGATAAAGATAAATTAAGGCTTAATGGAAATCTCATAGTATTCGTCGTCGTGGAATACGAAGCTTTTTAAACCCTCTTTTAATATTTTTTCGATCCATGATATTAAATTAGATTCCCGCTAAAAACATGCGGGAATGACAGCGTGGTGCGAAATGACATTCCCGCGCAAATGTGTCATTCCCGCGAAAGCGGGAATCTAATTTGTTCACCCGGTCAATTCTTTTTAGAATTATTTTGATGTTTTTTCACTGTCTTGTTCAATTACTATTTCTGATAAAACTTTTTCAAAAGAAGCGAGTACCTGTTCTTTTATTGGAATTAATCCTTTAATAGAATTACGGGTTACCCGTCTTACTCTTTTAGAAGTTTGTATGTTCTCAATAATAGTTTTTTCCTGTTCAAGGGTTTTCAGGAGGGATCCTATTTCGCTAACTAATTCTTTAGATAAAAATGATCGCAGATCATTAATTAACTGTTCTTTAGATTCAATATCGTTTTTTAAAGTAATTCTGAGCTGGCGAAGGGTTGGTATCAGCATCTTTCGAGACGCAAAAGACTGATCCCGCTGAATTTCATATTTAATTAAACTTATCCCTGATTTAAGAATTGAGATAATCTTTTCTTTATTTTCATCCGCTTTCTGCTGTGCTTTGTCCTCCTTTGAATGTGCAACAGTAAAAGACAAAAAAACTGAGAACAGTAGAACTACAAAAAATCGTAATATTTGACCTCTGATTTTCACAGAACCTCACCGAGCAAATGGTGTTTTGAACTAATTTATCAAAAATAATCCCTTCGTGTTTTTTGTACTACTAATCAGCGAAACGTTGTTTTTTTAGGCGCTGTTTAGTTCTTATTTTTTTACAGCTTATGAAGGCTTAGCAACGTTTTTGTTAGGAGATTGGGGCGGTAGCCCTTCTGGTTGCGGCTCCCAGCCGCTTCGTGGCTAATGAAGAAAAAAAGGGCATTTTTGTATTGTTTGTCAATATATTAATTGATAACTGTCAACCCCCTACTGTCCACTGATTATTTAGCACTGCTTTTTCGGTATTTTGGTGGTTTTTCAAAGACTAATACTTTCTGGTTGTTTTTACCGAACTCGGCATTTGTTAAATAACTACATGCCTCTCGTTCCTTATTTAATTTTTCAGCCAATTTTTTTAGATCAATCCTCTTCAGAATATCTACAGTAAGAGGCCGCTTAGCATCGAAAAAGACTAGAGAATGTATAAAACTTTTAGCTATTTTAGAATTTAATAAGTTAGCGACAAAATTTGTTTCTTCTTCACAGTTACAGGGGATGAAATAGCAGGTATCGTCAACAACAATTGGTTTTCTTTTAAATTTTCCGATTTCTGCAAAAGAAATATTTTTATAAAAACCCGATACAGCCACTTTCCACGGTGCAATTGAGTTTTTTATGAAACTGCCTAACCCGCACGTTGGTTCTATAACTACAGATGGTAAAATATCTGTTGATTTTAATAATTGGGTAACTTCATAAGCTAATTCATAGGGCGTCTTAAAATCCCCAAACTCAAATTTTCTTTTTTTGCTCCTGGTCAAACTATTCTATACTATTATAGTATTTAAATTCCCATAGTCCAACAAAGTAAAAACAGAAAGAAATGAAAAAGATAAAATCTTCTGAAATAACACCTGAGAGTGTTTACCTCAACAGGCGCAAATTTATGATCGGGTTAGGCGGCGTCATATTAGGCGCTACCGGGTTTATAGGGTGCGACAGTAATAACGCCATATCAAGACAATTAAAAAGCAGCGTTTCACCGGATGACAAACCTAACTCTTTTAAGGATATAACAAATTATAATAACTTTTATGAATTTTCAGTCGGTAAAGAACTGGTGGCAAAATTAGCCAAAAACTTCAAACCTTCCCCCTGGAAATTAGAGGTCGGTGGGCTTTTAAAACGACCTATGATTCTTCATTACGACGATTTATTCAAGAAATTCGGTCATGAAGAACGTGTCTACCGTTTGCGCAGCGTAGAGGGATGGTCTATGATTATTCCCTGGTCTGGATTTCCACTGGCAAAGCTTTTGAAACATGTAGAGCCCTTGTCTGAGGCCAAATACGTGCGCTTTGAAACGCTTTACGACACAGAGCGAATGCCCGGTCAAAATAACAGGAGTTATTTCTGGCCTTATGTGGAAGGGCTTCGAATGGATGAGGCCATGAACGACCTCACTCTTTTGGCTACAGGTTTGTATGGCAAAAAGTTATTACCCCAATGCGGGGCCCCTATACGCCTTGTTGTTCCATGGAAATATGGTTTTAAAAGTATCAAATCCATCGTGAGAATTCTCCTGATGGAAAATATGCCGGTATCTCTCTGGATGAGAGCAAATCCTCGAGAATATGGTTTTTATTCTAATGTAAATCCTCATGTAGACCATCCCAGGTGGTCACAAGCCTCCGAACGCAGGATTGGCGAATTCTCGCGTCGCAAGACGGAAATGTTCAATGGATACGAAGAACAAGTCGCAGACCTTTATCACGAAATGGATTTAAGAGAATATTTCTGATGCGTCCGTCAGTTATATTTTTATTAAAACTCCTTATTCATTCCATAGCTATAGGTCTTGTTGGTTTAATGTTTTGGGATTATTTTCATGGGCGGCTTACGGCTAACCCTATAGAGGAGATAACCAAAAGAACGGGCACATACGCCCTGGTCACTCTTGTTTTTACATTGTCATGCACACCTGTTAGAATTTTGTCCGGTTTTAATCAGGTCACAAAAGCGCGCCGCTTGCTTGGCCTCTATTCTTTTTTCTTTGCCACATTACATTTTTTAACGTTTATAGGTCTTGATTATGCCTTTGATCTGGAGTTGATTGCCAAAGACGTTGTTAAAAAGCGATATGTAATAGCGGGATTTTCGGTCTATCTAATGTTAATGCTGCTGGCTGTAACATCTTTTCAATATATGCAAAGAAAACTTGGCAGACACTGGCCTTATATACACGCTTTGATTTATCCGGCTGCCGCCCTTGCAGTCCTTCATTTTGTATGGCAAATGAAAGCTGATATAAGGAAACCGGCATTATATGGATTGTTTATTTTCTTTTTGCTGATATTAAGATTGCCCTTTGTGAAAAACAAGCTTTCAAGGAAAAACTTTTTATTAAAGATATTATAAAATTACTGGATAAATTAAACCGGGAAGAACTTTTCCAGCTTAAGGATGTTATTGACCAATTGATCAAAGAAAAATTCAAGGAAATGCTTGGAAAAAGGGTCCGTTTAACTTTCTTCAATTATTTCTATGGCTGGTAAAGAACTTTCTATTGAAACAGAACCTTCCATTTGAGCTTAAAAATGAAATTACGGCATTTAAGCATTACAGGAACTTAATTGAAAACTTTGGGATATTTGTCTTTCAGTCTCCCATCGCATTGGATCAGGCAAGGGGGCTCTGCCTGTTGGACGATCAATTTCCAGTAATTGTGGTAAGCACTAAAGACTCGTATAACGGCAAAATTTTTCTCTTTTTCACGAACTGTTACATTTGGTGTTTAAAACAGGAGGAATTTTCAGAAGCTTTAATTTGAGTTCATTTTCACCCGATTCGCGAAAAATTGAAATACTTTGCAACAGGATTACCGGTATTTTTCTAGTTCCACAAAAATATTTATTAAAAGAACCGATTATAATCAAGAAAAAAAGTAAAAAGGATTGGACAGAACCGGACTTAGAAGATTTGTCACATAAATATAAGGTGAGTAAAGAAGTTATTTTACGCCGTCTTTTAGATTTAAAACTGACAAATCAAAATACCACAATAAATTTAAAGATTATTGGTCTTCAATAGCGAAAAAAGAACCAAAAAAGAAACCTGCAGGGGGGGGCCTACTTATCCCGTAAAAATAGTGAGCCAATTGGGCAAAACAGTTTCACCGGATTTTTTTAAAACCAGATGAAAATGAATTAATTATCGTTAAAGAAATACTGAAAAAACATCCTGATTTATTAAAATTAAAGAGTATTAACATTGGAAACCCCGAAGCAAACCCATTTATCATTGCACAATCAAAAAACTTTGCTTTCCGTTCCGGCAATAAGCCTTTTTATGTTCCCGGTGTGTTTTAATATAATAATCACGGCGTTAATCGAAGCTGCCGCAGTAAAAGCCAGAGGAGTATTTAATCCCCAGCATACTGCAGGCAGGGCAATAGCTGCTGATACCGACGCAAGCGAGGCGTAACGGAACACTGCTAAAACTAAAAACCATACTATTACTGATATTATAACGCCTGTCGGAATAATCACTATAAGCGCTCCAAGAGAAGTTGCCACGCCTTTTCCCCCTTTGAACCCGGCAAAAACCGGAAAAACATGTCCTAAAACAACGAGAACCACTGCTGCCGCAATCCAAAAATCCTCTAAAACAAAAACAGCAAGTAAGACCGGCAGGACGCCCTTTAGCATATCTGCTATTAATGCTAATGCCGCCCCTTTTTTCCCAACAGTACGCAACACATTAGTGGCGCCCACATTCCCGCTGCCATGATCTCTGATATCAATACCTTTGAATAATCGGGCTATTATAAGACTAAAAGGAATGGAACCTATCAGGTAGGCCGATATGAGAATCAGTATTATCTGCGGCATTGGATTTATACTATTACACTATTAAACCTTCTTTTTTTAGGAAGATTTTTTAGGCGGTGTTTAGTTCTTTCTTTTTTAGCCGCTGTTTAGTTGCAGTTTGGTTTTTCCTTTTACTGCAACTTATGCAAGGCTTAGCTTTTGTTTTTTTACAGCGGCTTATGCAAAACACAGCGCCTTATGCAAGGCTTTAGTGTACCGGGTGGTAGCCCTTTTCGTTGCGGCCCCTTGGCCGCTTTATGTTTCAACGTCTAAAACTGACCAGGATCTAATAAAATAATCTATGCCCGATACAATGCTGAGGATGAGAGCAATCCATAGTATAACTGTCCCTATAAACTGGAAACTGATAAAAAAGATATGGTAATTCAGAATAAGCAGTATTATGGAGGTTATCATGGCAGCCATTTTATATTTGCCGAGATTGCTGGCCGGGATAACGATTCCCTGGTGGGAGTTAAGAGTCCTCAAACCGGAAACAGCAAATTCACGGCAAATGATTATCACAACAACCCATCCGGAAGCCCTGCCCATTTCAACCAACGGAACCAATGCCGCTATTAATAATAATTTATCGGCAATGGGGTCCATTAATTTCCCAAAGGTAGTAACCTGGTTTGTGCTTCTTGCTATATGTCCATCCAGCCAGTCGGTAAAAGAGGCCAGTCCGAAAATAAGGGCGGCAAGAAACGAAGCTATTTTAGAGGGCGTGATCAGGAAAACTACCAGTAACGGAAGCAGGAAAATGCGGAAAATAGTTATTTTATTGGGTAAATTTAATCTGTACATTATCAGAAAATATTATTGTGCCGTTTGGGGATATAGTTTTATAAATTAATTTTCTCTTCCTTGATTTTATCTTTCCTTCATAAGACTTAAAATAATTCAGTACTTTTCGCACGTAGGAAGTTGTTTCTTTAAAGGGCGGGATAGTTCCATATTTTTTTACTTCATGTTCACCGGCATTATAAGCAGCTAATGCCAGATGCCTGTTACCTTTAAATTGTTTTAACAAATACTTTAAATGCCTCGTTCCACCATCTATATTTTGATAAGGATCAAAAGGATCGTTAACTTTTAAACGTAAAGCGGTTTTAGGCATAAGCTGCATAAGCCCCATCGCTCCTTTAGGTGAAACGGCATCAGGCCTGAAATTAGACTCGGTCGCAATTACTGCTTTAATAAAATTTGAGTTTACATCATATTTTTTTGAGGCTTCAAAAATCTCATTAGAAAAATCCTTGGAAGGATCGCCGTTTATTTTATTAAGAATTTGGGAAGATGTTTCAGGTTTGGATCTTTTTGTTTTATAACGCTTTATATAATTGGAGCCTTTATATGAATCTGTGATGAAATATGAGCCGTTTTTTTCGTACACATAAATCTCCGCCAAAGAAGGATTGGCCCAAAAAACGATCAGGCAAACCATTAAAAACCACCTGATATATTTGAAGCTCCCTGTAACAAGCCCTGTACCAGTGTGGTTCAGGACAAGACCGCGGGGTATGTGCTTACTAAGTATTTTCAATTTAGAAAATCCCTTAATTTTTTAATTTCAGCTTTTGACCTGAGCCGATCTGTAGCTTTTTTTTCTATTTGCCGCACTCTTTCTCTTGATAAGTGCATTTCTTTAGCAATTTCTTCCAAAGTAAACGGGCCTTTTTGTTCAAAACCAAACCGGCGTCGCAATACTTTTTCTTCGCGCGGTGATAATTCCTTTAAAAACTCTTCTATCTTATATCTAAGGGAGTCAAGCAACACGCCGTCATCAATCGAATGCGCGTCATTTGACTCAAGAAGCTCCAGATATTCAGTTCCCTTTCCGTTTTTCAGAGAGGCATTCAAAGACAAATGGGATCTGTATGCCCTGAGGATTGATTCAATCTCCTCGCTGGTAAGGCCGAGCTCTTTAGCCAGGTCTTCGGACGTTGGGACCCTCTCATGCTCCTGAAGAAAAACCCTGTTTTTTGCATTAATTTTACTCAGGAGGGCCGCCTGCTTGGCCGGCAGCCTTACAGCGCCTGACTGCTCTGCCACGGCATGCCTTATCGCCTGGCGAATCCACCAACTTGCGTAAGTAATAAACTTTACGTTCCTGAAGGGGTCAAACCGGAGCGCTGCCTGTATAAGGCCTATATTTCCTTCACTAATTAGGTCAGCAAGAGAAACCCCGCATCCTTTATATACGTAAGCAACACTTACAACATATCTCAAATTCCTCTGAATCAGTTCTTTAAGTGATTCTTGATCTCCTTTTTGGATTTTCTTCCCCAAAACATGCTCATCTTCTCTTTTCAAGAGAGGAATATTGCTTATTTCTTTAAAGTAAGCCACAAGGGAACTTTCAAAAGCATAGATTCCTGAATATCGAGACCGGTGATTGTATCGCGCGCTTTTAGTATTTAAAAGTCTTTTCCTTGCCATTTTTGCTCCCTATTTTTTCTTAAGAAAAGCTAATCTACTACGAGCATCGGCTTTATAGCTGCTATGGGGGAATTTTTGAACAAGATTTTTAAAGGCAAAGTAGGCTTTTTCTCTATTACCTTCTTTTAAATAAGACTCTCCTAGCAAAAAAACCGCTTCGTCTAAAAATTTCTGTTTTGGGTAATTTTCCAGCAACTCATCCATTCTGTTAATAACAGACTGATATGCTCCTATACCAAAATAGTACTGACCAATGTAAAGAATGTTTCTGGCCAATTTCCTGCGGCAAATTTCTTTTTTCTGCCTGGCAAGTCCTGCGTATTTTCCATCAGGAAAAGTATTAATCACCTTTTCGAAACCTTCTAAAGCCAAATGGGTATTGGTCTGGTCTTTTTTATAAGACTCCATCTGTTTAAAACTACACATTGCTTTAAAGTAATATGCTTTACTTACTTGCGGATTAGCCGGATATTGTTTTATAAATTGTTCAAAATGAAATTTTGCTTCCTCATAATCGCCCTTTTGATACTGACTTCTGGCGAATGCCATTAAAGATAAAGGACGAACCTTGCTGTTGGGAAATTCATCCAGAATTTTTTTAAAAATTTCCGAGGCATAATTAAAATCCTTTTCAGCAAATTCTTTTATTCCCTTCCTGTATAACTCTTCCGCAGATAAAGTTTTATCTTTCTGGAAAGAAGCACACCCCAAAAGCCCCAGGGATAAAACCGTGAAAATAGCTATTAAATTTTTTCTATACAAAAACCGATAGGAAAACATATTTATTTACTCTATAAAATCAAAATTATAGTAAGAATTTTCTAAAGTCAAGACAAAAACCCTTTTAGTGATTATATCGTAAAAATAATTAAATAGTTGATTTTTTTTAATTAATCTGTTAGAAATAATTAATCCCACACAGTGGGTTTAATTCCCCGACGTTCTACGTCGAAAAAATTGATAAAGTTGTTTTAGATACCCCGATGCTCTGCGTCGGGGAGTATGTCATTTATCAAACGATGTCGATGTTTTGCCTAACGTTTTCAGGAAAAACAATGAAAAAATTACTTTTATTTATCCTTATTTTAATCATTATGGGATGTGCTGGAAAAAAAGTAGATGAAATAGGAGGGAATGCTTTAAAAGTTCAAGTATCTCCTCACGCTTCTTCATTGATTTCAAAGAGAATCGGGGTTATACCTTTCATCGGCGCAAAAGAAGACCTCGGCATATACATGTCCAGAGCAGTAGCGGATAATCTTATAACATCCGGTTTTCAGGTAATAGAATCTAAATATTTGCTGTCTGAATTGAAGAAATTATTGGAAAATGAAAGCTTATTTGAGACTAATGAATGGGAAGAATTTAAACAGTTCTTTAAAAAGGATGATCTCGGAGCTGTGACCAATAATTTAATTAAATTGAGGGACTTGGACTTGGTTGATTTTCTTTTAACAGGGCGTGTTAAAGTTAAAAAGGGGTGGTTTTTTTCCAAAAGCAATGAAGTAGATGAGGCTAATTTTAATCTTATTAATGTACAAAATGGAGCAATAATTTATAGTTTGAATTATAACCGAGACAGAGCAGGAGAAGATTTAACTCCCCGTGAATTAAGTGAAAAAGTAGCCAATGCCCTTATTACGGCAATGCAATAAGTTTTTTCCTTTGCCTTTCGCCATTCTAACTGCTACTTCCAGAGCCGCGATTAAGCTGCCTGTATCTGCAATTCCTTTCCCAACAATATCATAAGCAGTCCCATGATCAACGGACGTTCGGATGATCGGTAGTCCCAACGTAACATTCACGCCTTTGCCAAACCCTTCCATTTTAACCGGGATTAGCCCTTGGTCATGGTACATCACAACCACAGCGTCAAACTCTCCTTTTTTGGCTTTTACAAATAAAGAGTCTGCCGGATAAGGGCCTGTCACATTAATGCCATTCTGCTTTGCCTTTTCAATAGCAGGTAATATTTCTTCTGTTTCCTCTGTGCCGAAAATCCCGCTGTCTCCCGCATGGGGGTTAAGTCCGGCAACAGCAATACGGGGCGTATTGATTCCAAAAAATCTTAAGTACCGGTCTGCCAAGGAAATGGTCTTAAAAACTTTGTCTTTTTTGATAAATTTGCTTACCCTGGATATGGCTACATGCGTAGTTACCAATACCACCCTGATTTTTCCGCCCATAAGCATCATAGCAACCTCTTTAGTATCAGTAAGTTCAGCTAACATTTCTGTGTGTCCCGCATACGATAAACCTGCTAAAGATATGGACTTTTTGTTGATGGGGGCAGTAACAATAGCCGAAACTTTCTTTGCTAATGCCAGTTCCACGGCTTTTTTAATATATTCGTATGATGCCTTTCCTGCCTCCTTGTTTGCCTCTCCCTGTATTACACATCCATCAAATTTTGTTTTCGGGAGGTTTTTCATATCAAGGATATTAAGTTTTCCAGAGGAAAAATCAGCTTCTGAAATATCATTAACCGGGTTGAAAGCAATCGGTAAATTAAACTTTCTCGCCTTTTTTTGTAAAAAAGAATAATCCCCTATGACGACTGCCTGCCACGGCTTTTTTTTAAACTTTAAAAAACCTTTTAAAATAATCTCCGGCCCGATTCCGCCGGGATCTCCCATTGTCAGGGCTATGAGAATTTTGTTATCCATTCTCATTATATTTACTCTGTAAAATCTTTTATAATAAATGGAACACGGATTTTACTGATGATACGGATTCAAGTTGATTGAGGTATTTTTTAGTTCCAAGGCGTAGCCTTTGAACTAAAAGAAAAAAATCTGCGTAAATCTGTTTAATCTGCGTCATCCGCGTTCTATTTTTTTGGTTACTGCTGCGTTTTGCCATGAAAGGCCATAATATCGCTTTTAGTAAATATGGATTCTACATGAATACCTAATTTTTCAATAGCTTCTTTACCGCCTTCTTCCCTGTCTATCAAAGCAAGAGCTGAAACAACATTTACTTTAGATTCTTTCGCCCTCTCAATTGCTTTTATTGTTGAACCCCCTGTGGTAATAACGTCTTCAACGATAATTACATTATCATTTTCATTCAGGTTTCCTTCTATCCAAAGCTTGAGTCCGTGTTTTTTGGGTTCTTTACGAATACAAAATGCTTTTATTGCTCGACCTTTTTGGAAACTGATTAAAGAAGTCGCAATAGCTATGGGATCAGCACCCATTGTAAGCCCACCAATTGCGTCAACCCGGAAGTCCTTAATTCGTTCGAAAAAAACATTTCCAACGAGGACCAGTCCTTCCGAACTTAGAGTGGTTGCCTTGCAATTAAAATAATATTGGCTTTTTTGTCCCGAAACCAGTTCAAAAACAGGTTCTTCACTGTATTTAAAAGAGTTTTTATAGATTAATTTCAGCAATCTGCTGTAATAATCGGCCATTTAATTTTTATGGGAAATTTTGTAAATAATAAAGTAGCGAGCTTCACGAGCTAATTTATAAGTTGAATCAATCTTAACAGGTGCTTGCCCTGATTACAAACCTCTTATCGAACTTAAAGGTGTAATGTTCCTGTTGTTTATTATTGAAAAACAACCTGTCGTTTACGGTTTTTGAGCGTTAGGGAAATAGAGGTTTTATATATATAAATAAAAGTGGTATATTTGTTTTATTCAACATTGTTTTTAATGTTTTTTCTTCATGCAATTATTTCTGTATAATAATGGGATATTGGTATTATCAAGAATTGTTTTCTGTATATAGGTAATTATTAACCAGAATTCCATTCTAAATAGTAACAAGTTAGGGCTAAAAAAGAGGTTTTATGGAATCTAAGCTAAAGCACCTCGAAATGATACAAGGTGTTATAAATAGAATGGCGAGTAACTCCTTTCTTCTTAAAGGGTGGAGCGTCACACTTATATCAGCACTTTTTGCATTAGCTGCAAAAGATACAAATCAATTATTTATCTATTTAGCATATTTCCCATGTGTAGCATTCTGGAGCCTTGATGGTTTTTTCTTATGGCAAGAAAAAATGTACAGGAAATTGTACCAAGAAGTCACACAAAAACCTGAAAGTGATATCGACTTTAATTTGAACGCTGTGAAATATAAAGATGATGTGGAGTCATGGTTTTCGGTCTGTTTCTCAACAACACTAAAAATGTTTCACGGTGTTATTTTTGGTGTAATAGTTTTAATCATGTTAATAATTGTCTTAAAAGGAGGGTTGTAAAATGGCTAGAAGAACATTTTTTAGTTTTCACTACAAACACATATGGAAAGTTAACCAAATTAGAAGCATGCCCAATATAACAGGTACTGCTGCGGCAGGATTTCAAGATGCTTCCCTTTGGGAAGAGTCAAAGAAAAAAGGGAAAAAGCATATAGAAGGCATGATTGACAAAGGCCTTGAAAATACATCTGTGACAGTTGTATTAATAACTTATGGAGCA
>CBDUII010000039.1:0-11988 GCA_965367285.1 uncultured bacterium | reverse complement strand
ATCAATTTTTTCGACGTAGAACGTCGGGGAATTAAACCCACTGTGTGGGATTAATGTATAATGACTTTGCAACATCTCTTGTTCTGAGTTTAGGCGTCATGATTTATCCCTTATTTACCGGAAATATTTCAATCCCTTTATTTATTTCAGAAATAACTTTTAACTTCTTTTTTTGTTTCAGTTCACGTTCTGTTAAGATGTAAGGAGCTAATCTATTTCCATATATTTCAAAGCATAAATTTGATAATTTTTCTACTTGAAACTCAAGTTTCATTTTGTCTTGCTTATCTTTGACCATGACAAAGATATCTATATCACTATTAACCCTTTCTGAACCTTCTGCTATTGACCCAAATAAAACCAGTCTTTTAATTAAAGTTTTAGGTAAATTCCTTAAAAGCATATCTTTCAAATTCTCTATGGGTTCTTTAATGTTTGAAAAACTCTTAATCAATTCAGATAACACTTTAAAGGAATAACTTTTTCGATTTATCTTCCATAGATGTGCTTTTCCGATTGTAACAAAGTCTATAAAATTTATTTCAGAAAGTTCTCGCAGAATTCTATTGATGCTCATGTGAGAAACTTTTAAAACAGAGGCTATTTCTCTTTCACTCATAGAAGCCTCATGAGTTAGCAAATACTTTATAATTTTTATTCTTATTTTTGAGTTTAATAAGTCCGAAAACGAGATATGAAATTTCATAGCAGCTTTCTTGTAATTTATATGTTACAAGTGTAACATGTCCAATGAGTTTGTCAAGATTATTTTTTCTTAACTTCGGCTAAAAATGATTCGAGCTGCTTAGCTTTGGCGGGGCTCATCCTTTTTAGATCTTTCAGGACTTCTCTTGCCTTGCTGGTTTCACCTGCCTCAATATATGATATTCCAAGGTTTCTATGAAAATCAGAGTCAAGAGGATTGATAGAGATGGCTTTTTTATATTCTATGATTGCTTCTTTTACTTTATCCGTCACAAATAGCGCATTTGCCAGATTGTAATGATAATCAGCGATTCTTGGTCTAATTTTTATAGCCTTTCTGAATTCTTCAATAGCTAATTTGTTCTGGCCTCTTTCCGCATATTTATTTCCCATTTTAAAATGATCTAAATCATCATCGGCAAAACAGGTAGAAACCGCGGAAAACACAAAAACCGTGAGCGCAACTAAAAAAAACAAAGATCGAATGGCCACAAATAGTTCCCTGTAAAAAGTTTTACAAGCAAATTTTTTTTATACCTAAAATAGTATCAATTTTTTTTTGCTATTATCAAGTATTTGATATAGTTTTGTATCAGGTAAAGTATATTTCTTCTAAAAGTCCAAAAAGCATGAGAAGGATTAATATTTAAAACAAAAGGAGGCATGGAATGTTCAATATAAAAAAAGCGATGACCACGGATGTAATTATAGTACAGGAAGATACTACAATATATGACGCGATGAAAATTTTGAGAGACAATGATATTACGGGAATGCCTGTTATTGCAGGCGATATGCAGGTGATTGGCATAGTATCGGAAAAGGATCTGATAAGGTTGATGTATCTCACGGGTCATCCCAATCCGTTAGTCAAAGAAGTCATGACAAAAGAAGTTGTCAGCTTCGATGAAAATGATAGTTTTATTGAAGTGGCTGAATGCCTGATCAATAACAATTTCAGAAGAGTTCCGATTTTATCTAAAAATAAACTGATAGGTATTATCACCAGAAACGACATTATTAAAAGTTTTATCAAATACAGGATGCCAAATGAATGAGCGGGACAGTAGAATAGGACTGGATTCTATTTAGCTTTTCTCTTTCCCTGGAAAACACTGAACCCGCCATAAACAATAGTGCAGAAAAGGACAGCAATAGCAAAGATATCTCCGTAAAGAGTATAGAATGTTCTGTAATTATTTTCCGGAAAGATGTTTCCGATAATTTTATCCCGCACAAAGATATCTGTTTGTGAGATGATTTTTCCACGGTTGTCTATGATCCCTGTAATACCGGTGTTTGCCGCCCGAATAACAGGTCTCCGGTTTTCCACTGCCCTGAATACTGCCATTGAAATATGCTGATAAGAAGCGGAACTTTTTCCAAACCAGGCGTCATTGGTGATATTCACTAAAAAACCGGCTCCTGCTTTTACAAATTGCCTCACTAGGTCTGGAAAAATTACTTCGAAACAGATCAACACACTGAATTTTCCGTCCGGCATGGGAAAAACCGTATGCTCAGCCCCGCTCCCAAAATTACCAATACCTGTTACCATTTTATCCACAAAAAACAAGAGTTTTTTTAAAGGCACATACTCGCCAAACGGAACGAGATGTATTTTGTCGTACCGGCCAAGCACCTCTTTTTCAGGTGAAATCAAATAGGCGCTGTTGAAAAGCGTTATGTCTTTCCTTTGCCCCGTATGACGCGGACTTCCGAATAGAATATAACTGTTGCTTTCTTTTCCTAATTGCAGAAGTTTTCTCCGATTAACCAGATCATTGGAGAAATAAAATGGAGTTGCAGTCTCAGGCCAGACAATTATATCCGGTTTTTCTTTTACCGCCTCAAGTGTCATCTTTTTATAGGTTTCATAGACCGTTTTTTGATAGTTCGGGTCCCATTTATGGTTTTGTTCTATGTTTCCCTGAAGCAAAGCGACTTTTAAAGGCTTCTTTTCTGTTTGATTGCCGAAAGAGAAATTTTTCCAAAAGCCATATCCTAAAGTTATGCAGATTAAAAGGACAGTCGCACCAACATAATTTCCCAATACAACCGTTTCAATCTTTATTTTATGAAAAGAGAAGAAAAAGTCCAGAATAAAAAAAAGGGAAACATTTATAAAAACAATCATGAAAGATAAGCCGTAAATACCTGTTATATCCACAAACTGAATAACAGGGAGAAAATTAAACTGTGAATAAGCAAGACTTGCCCATGGAAAGCCGGTGAGAAAATGTGCCCGGATATATTCGAGAGAAACCCATATAAAAGAAGCTGCGAGCCATTTATGAACTTTTTTGCTATTCTGCCGGGCAAGAAAAAAACAGAAAAGACCGGTATATGCCCCAAGATACATGGCAAGCACAATTAATAAAAAAATACTTACTAAAAGAGGGAGTCTTCCGTAATTCACCATGGTATTGATGACCCATGACAATGTGCCGAGGTAAAAAAGAATCCCCTGAGTCCATCCCAACCAGAACGATTGGAGTGGAGTTTTATCGTGAACAGCGATAAAAAGCGGGATTATTCCGAACCAGGCAAACGGCCAGAGATTATAATCAGGAAATGCCAGGACTAATAAAAGAGAGGAAAATGCTACTGAAATAAAATCAGTTATTTTCATTTATTGTTTTGTATAGGAATATCAAGTGGATTTTTCACCACAGACGTACGTTAAAAAAAACGTACGTTAAATATGACGTATTTTTAGTATACCTTTAAAAACTCATATTCAACTCTTTTTTTTCAGGGTGTTCGAAAGCTGTCATTCCGGTTCCCAATCGAGTTGAGAATGACATTACTTGATCCGGAATCTCTATGCGTCGTAAGCAACGTTTTTTTTAGATTCCCGATCAAGTCGGGAAGGACATATTGGGATGCTGGGAATGATAGACCCGGGAGTGTCATTCCCGAATGTTCTTATCGGGAATCTAATTTAACACATTAAAATATATACTCAAATTATACGCGGATTTGTAAAAATGATCGCTTGGCTTTAGAACAATATTACAAGCAGTGCTTGGATTTCCAAGCGCTGCTGATATAAAGTTTTTTTATCTCTTTCATCTCTCCTGTTAAATTTGGGCTAAGTTGTTGAAATGTAAGCGCTAAATTTTTTTGTTGTAATTCTAATGTTATGGTATTATATTTGCGATTAGTAGTATTAACTACACGTATGCGTAGGAATCAAGGAGGGGTAATACAAAATGAGGTTCTTTAATTTTTGGAGTGCATCGAGCGCCTCGATGCGAAATTTTAAATTCTTGAGTGCAGTGACTGTGTCACTGCTCATATCACTCCTTATTAATATCAACACAGTTGACGCGCAAAGAGGTATTGAAGTCCGCGCAAAGCTGTAAAAGGCTTCGGGCAGAACCATAGGAGATTACCGCGCCCTTATTATTGGAATAAATGATTATAAAGACAACCGGATACCTGATCTTAAAACCCCGGTAAACGACGCCAGAGAACTTGCTAAAGTCCTGAAAAAGGATTACGGATTTAAAGAAATTCCGCTTTTGCTTCAGGGGGTGAATTTATTTTTATCCGTACTGCAGCGCTTGCCACAGGTTCTTCAGTAACAGATGTTGCTCCTGAGCCTCCCTCTCCATTAAATTTACCAACGACCCCGGAGCCGCCCAGGCCATTGGCATTACAAGGGCATCTTCAAGTAAACGTAAATGTTTCCTCTGCAAAGGTTATAGTAAATGGAGAAGAAGTCGGCAGAACCGGCCAGGGAAGTCCATTAAACCTTAAAAACCTTCCTGAAAGGAACCGTATTTATACGAGTGGAATCAGAGGGGTATTTACCATTGGAACGAAACACTGTTATCAAGAGAAATGAGTGGACACAGGAAGTCCTTTATATTAAAAAGGAAGCAAAAGAAAATGGCTGCTCTCCCACCGCAACCTCCGGCTCTACAGAATATACCGGTTCTAAAAGGCATGGCCTTAATCCCGAAAGGGGAGTTTTGGACTGGAAGGAGTTCCGATAAGAAAATGACTTTAGACAACGAATTTCATATGGATCAGTATGAGGTAACACAGCAGGAGTTCGAACGTGTGATGGGTAAGACCCCCCCCGATTTAAAGGCGCGAACCGGCCTGTGGAACAAGTAACCTGGCACGAGGCAAAGGCATACTGTGAAAAAACAGGCAAGCGCCTGCCCACGGAGTGGGAATGGGAAAAAGCGGAAAGAGCAGGAACGAAGACTAAATATTACTGGGGAGATGAAACCAACTCTACACATGCCTGGTATCTTGAGGATTGGAAATCAGGTCATCATCCTGTTGGTCAGAAAGAACCTAATTCATACGGTCTTTACTATATGTCCGGTAATGTTTGGGAATGGACTTCCAACTGGTATGATGACAATAAAAGAAAAAGTAAGGTTTTGCGCGGGGGTTCGTGGCTCAATGATCTGTACATCCTGCGCTTGGGCTACCGCTTTGGGGACGATCCTACGTACCGGAGCTACGTCCTCGGTTTTCGTTGTGTGGTTGTTTCTTCCAGGCAATAATTTACCCCGTTAGAGATAGGATACGGCTTAATAAGTTTATCAAATTTCAGTACAAAATCTCCTGTTGTTTCCGTGATCTCTAACGGGGTGAACTTTAGTTCTTTTATGCTTTTAACCTTTTACACTTAAAACTGCTGGAGCAATCTTGCAGATTGCTCCAAAAGGTTTGGTGTCGGCAAGTAGCTTTCCGATAAATATCAAAAATAATTAGGAGCAGTCTTCAAGACTGCTCCAGCGTAATCTGCACTGCAAATCTGTAAAATTGTGTTTTTTTAGGCACTGTATTAGTTGCAGCTTGGTTCTTCCTTTTTTAGTCGTTGTTTAGTTTTTGCCTTTTACAACGACTTATGCAGAGTACTGCAACTTATGCAAGGCTTAGTTCTTCCTTTTTTAGTCGTTGTTATGTTCTATTATTCTTTTACAGCTATAACATCAAAGGAATTTTCACTTTTTATTATTTTTGTGCCTATAAATGATGGAATACCGTACCGTCTGGCACAATATTTATATTCATGAATAACCTGCAGACCCTCTGAATTTAAAATACGGTGTACATTTTTCACATCTATTCCGCCAAAGCGCCGCTGAAAATCGGAAACAGCATATTTTCCAGCCGGTATCGATATTCCCTGAAGAGTCATTGATAACCGGTAAAATTTTTCGTCCATTTCCTTCAAAAGTTTGTGAAAAAAATAACGAACCCCGTTATCAATCGGCTGTTTTATCGGTTCAAAAAAAATGAGGAGTACTCCGCCCTGTTGTAAAGCAGAACAAGCCATTTTTAACACAGCTTCATAATCAAAAAGATGATGTAAAAAAGCGGACATGGATATCAATGAAAAAGCTTCTTTATTATGACTGAGGTAATCAGAAGCGTTGCTGTTTATCAGGTTAGCTTTTGTTTTAAGAGGGGAGGGTATTTTATCTCCTAATGCGGCAAGCATCTCAGGGGAAAGATCGATTCCTGTTACTTCAAATCTCCTCCGCAAAAACTCCAGAAAGAGATACCCTGTTCCGCACCCAATGTCCAGAATCTTGCGATGATTGTCAGGCAGCAAGCCAACTGCTTTATTAATGGTTTTAGTCAGGTGAGCGTATTGAAAGAAGTTAGTTTGTTCCGGATGCCGTCGAAGGTAGTCTTTATTTTCTAGAGCATGAACTAAAATGTTTTCATCTAAGACTTTTTCTGCAAGTTCCATGTTATACTTACTTTTTTAGGGGACGCAGATAAACGCAGATTCACAGGATATTTTTTTAAGTATTATCCGCACATATTTGTGGTTTAATATCACCGAACTACAAACCTCTTCTCTGCTTTTTCGTTTTCATATTCATTACAGTTTTTGCATATTTGCGGAAAATCTTTATCCATATGTCTTTTTCGGAGCCGTCTCATAGTTAGTCCGCTCCAGATGGAATCCACTGTTTCATTCATAACGTCCCCGATTTGGAGCTCTCCTTCATAATCCGCGCAGCAGGGAATAACTTTGCCGTTCCATAAGACCACCATCTTTCCGTAATCCTTTCCAAAAAGTTCAGGGCAAAAATCTGTCCTCTGTACTGCAAACTTGTAAAATTGTGTTTTTTTAGCAGATTGGGCGGTAGCCCATTTGGTTGTGGCCCCTTGGCCACGTTGCGATTGGACTAATTTGGGTTGAAAGCGAACATGATCTACTATGGCGTTCCACTTATTATAAAAGGAATCTATGTCCCTTTCTGTTTGTTCATCAACCACCATTACAATACCTATTTCAAGAGAGTTATTTGTTTTGTTTCTTTCTTTAACCAGGTTCAGAATATTTTTTTCGATCATCTGAAAATCAATACCCCGAATTTTTTGGTATGTGTCAGGGCTTCCATCCACAGAAATTCTCAATATATTTAAAGGGCTGTTAAGAATCCGGTTGATAATATCGTCATCGAGCAATGTTCCATTGGTGTTAAAAACCGTATAACGAATTCCTTTTTCGTGAGCATATTTGATCATATTAAATAAATCTTTGTTCAGGGTTGGTTCACCCCAGTTATGAAGGCAGAGATGCTCCAGATATTTGCCGCCATTAATTGTTTTTTGAAAAAGTTCAAAAGACATATATCCTTTTTCTCTTTTCATTCCATTATTTGTTGGACATATGCGGCAATTCAAATTGCATACATTTGTTGTTTCAATAATTAATGATGTCAGCTTTTTGATTTCCATTATTTGAGGATATCGTTAATTATAAAATCAGGTTGGTCTTCGGTTATATCTTCAATGACATAATCAGGCAGGTCCTGAACCTGGGAATAAATTCTACCGATATATTCTCCAAGAATACCAATGGAGAGGAGTTGTACTCCCGCGAAAAGAGAAAACAGGGCGGCCAGCACAGTAAAACCATCATACATAACCCCCCTGACATAACGTTGAAACAATAAAAACATCATAAGCAAAAACCCTATTGTTGCGCCAAAGAAGCCGAGATAAGTTACCATTCTTAGAGGAAACCTTGAAAATCCTGTTATGATATCCAGTGCTAATTGGACCAGCTTTCCTGTACTGTACTTTGTTTTTCCGTGAAGCCTTTTATAATGATCCACTTCCACCTGTGCGCTGGGAACACCGAGCCAGCTTACCAGTGTGGATAGAAATTTTGACTTATCTTTACACTGGTTAATCTTTTTAATTACACTCCTTTTCATAACCCGGAAAGAACTTATATCAAGCCTGATTTTCTTGCCCATTAACTTTGATACTAAGAAAAACAAAAAAGAAGAACATGTTTTTCGCAGGAATGAGTCCTGCCTCTTTTTTCTAACACCGCTGACTAAATCAAATCCTTCATTAAGTTTCTGAATTAGTTTGGGTATTTCTTCCGGTGGATTTTGAAGATCAGCATCTAATTGGATAATTATTTCTCCCTTGCAATGTCTGAATCCGGCAAGGACTGCTGACTGCTGTCCAAAGTTTCTGGTAAATTTTAAAATACGGATATTTTTATCTTTACTTCTCAAATCCTTTAGCATGTTGAGGGAATTATCCGTACTGCCATCATCGATAAAGATTAATTCATATCGGGGCGAAATTGGAGTTATTGAAGCTGTGAGCCTGTCATATAGTTCACGAATATTTTCCGCTTCGTTATATATTGGAATGACAACTGAAATATCTGTTTTGTTCATTGTCTAATAAAAACAGCGAATTTATTCGGGGATAATATTAAAACCAACTTGTTTAAAGTGTTTATCAAAAGTAAAAGCTTCTTTTATATTCAAACTTTCCATAACCGCGAAGCTGACACAGTCTAAAAAGCTAAATTTTTTATCTGAGTATTTTTCAAAGATATCCAATGCCCTTTTTTCTTTGTCAGCAGAAACCCTGTGAAGAATAACGAAATCGCTATCCAGCAGTTTTTTCCCGAAGGTTACCGCTTTTTCATGTCCTAACCGATACAGGATAAGCGTTAATGTCTCAGAGAAGGTGTAATTAGTAGTTATCAGGGGACAGGTGTTATTTTTGAACCATTTTGAAGCTACGGGGTTTTTAGGATCTTTGCTGTCTACAAGGGAATACCATCCAGAGGTGTCAACTAAAATATATTTCATATTTTTTTCTTTTTCCCATAAAGGTATTCTTCATAATTTTCTGAAACAGGCTGGCCGTCGCCCTTACCCAGGCCAATAATATCAAAAATCGGATCGTTCTTTTTTATTTTTTTAGGCATTTTATCATTAGCCACATAGTCTCTTATAATGGCTGAAATGCCGCGCTTTTTTTCTCTGGCAGCTTTTTGTCTCAAGTATTCTAAATCTTCTTCCTGTAAAAGTATATTTACACGTTTCACTTTTCACCTCCATTCTACACATACACATATACACCTTAAACCTTAAGAAGTCAAGCTCCCTGGGTGGCGATAATTTTTAGGAGTCTTGACTGTCACAGGGTGGCAGGGGCACAACCAAAATTTTTACCACGAAGCCCCGCTCAGTTGGGCTTTGCTAAAAAAAGCACAATTTTACAAGCTTGTGGTACAGGGACTTTTTTTGCAAATTAAAGCTGTTAATTAAAGTCGCTCCATTTGAGTTTTTAATGGTAAAATACAGAAGCTATGTGTATTGATGTTCATAAAATTAGTGAGTTGAGAGATCGGCTGACCTCTGAATTTCGTTTCACTTTAATATCACTCTATAACTTTAATCATTTAGGAGTTCGTGCTCTTCATTCCCTTTTAAAATCAAAAGGCTTTCATGTAGACCTTGTTTTCTTTAAGAACATGCTGTTTAACGACGCCAAAAAGCCGACCCATGAAGAAATTAACAAACTAACGGAATTAGTTAAAGAAAAAAAACCTGACCTGGTCGGAATCAGTGTGAGCTGTTCAACTTTTTATAACATCGCGAAAGATATTACGCATAACATAAAGCAAAAGGTGTCATCCCCTGTTATCTGGGGAGGAGTACACCCGACGATAGATCCTGATCAATCTATTAATCACGCGGATATGGTTTTTATTGGAGAAGGAGAATTTGGTTTGCTTGATTTAATAACTAAAATATCACAAAATCAGGATTTCTCCAATATTCCAGGTCTTTGGATAAAAAAGAATGATGGACACGTAATTAAAAATGCTCCTGCCCCATTAAGCAACTTTCTTGACCTTATTCCGCCGAATGACTATGAAGATGACGAAAAGTATTATATTGAAAACAACAAGATGGAAAGAGGGGATCCCTATTCAAAAGATAATGAACTATACACTATTCTGACCGGCAGGGGTTGTCCTTTTGATTGCACTTACTGCATTAATCACCTTTTTAAGGATATCTATACTAACAGGGGATTTCCTGTCAGGCGAAGAAGTGTGTCACATGTCATTAACGAGCTTTGTCAGGCAAAAAAAATGTTTCCTAACCTGAAGCGGGTGACTATTTTCGATGACGTCTTTGTTTTAAATAAAAAATGGGCGAAAGAATTTTGTGATGAATATAAAGAAAAAATCAATTTGCCCTTCTCTTGCCTTTTTCATCCTTCCACTATTAAAGAAGATATTGTGTCTATTTTGAAAGATGGTGGATTGGACTATATAGATATAGGTATAGAAAGCGGCTCAGAAAGAATCAGACGTGAAATATTTGGACGAAAAGATTCAAACCGGGTTATTAAAAACGCGATGGATATCATGCATAGACATAAGATCAGACCCTACCTCGACTTTATCCTGGACAACCCTTTTGAAACGATTGAAGATAAGCGGCAAAGCCTTGATCTGCTGTTAAGTTTTCCAAGGCCGTTTATGTTTTATTTTTATTCATTAATTCATTTTCCTAAAACAAAAATGACGCAGCTTGCCCTGGAAAAAAAGTTTATTACTGAAGATGATGTCGAAGATAAAAAAGGAAAGGTTTTTGATCAGTTCCAGGTTACGTTCAGTTACAAAAGGGACAAAGAAGAATTGTTCTGGATATGCCTTTTTTCTTTATCGGGAAAAAGTTTTATTCCTAAATCTTTAATCAGGGGCTTGAGCAGGGTTCGTCTGCTTTCAACTAACCCGGCTTTGCTTGTAATCCTAACAACCATTTCCAATTATATTCGGGTTATTGGCATAGGCCTCGAGCGACTCTTTTCAGGTGAGTTGACTTATGCGATGTTTAAGCGGTATTTTAAGATTGCTTTTACATTGAATAAATAGTTAGTCATTGGTCATTTGCCATCAGTCAATGGTGATCAGTCAATAATAATTTCCCAATGACAAATGACTAATATAAGAAGAAAACAATATGACAATAGAAAAGTACTGGGTTCTGTTTCCCATTCTGTTTTTTCTTGTTCTCGGATGTCTTATTATGGTCATCATTCGGGCATTCAGACAAAAAGAAAAAAGTATGGATAGATGGACTGCTGTATTGGCCCTGGCAATGATTACTATTACGGCTTTTTCAGGCCGCTTTAGCCTGGATTATCACAGGATTATTTCATTTGCTGCGGAGGGTATTATTTTTTACAACGCTATAATCTTCTGGAAGAAGCAGGAAAGATTCACATCATGGCTTAACATCGCGGCGCTTTTTTTTATCTTTTGTGATTTTTCACTCCATAAAATTTTGAAGTAAAGAGGCCACATGCGATTTTTTGACAGGATGAACCCCGGCGAAATAAAAACAAGTACATTTCACAGGGCAAGCAGGATAAACTGGATTTAATGCTTTTAAGAGGAGGTGATAATTATGAATTTAAAGAAAATTTTTATTATTTTCTTTATACTTTTTTTAGCGGCGTGCGGCAAGACAGGGAAAAATTTTAACGAAGGGTACGTTAAATATATTAAAAATGGTGAAACAACAAAGCAGGAGATAGTGCGAGAAATAGGAGAACCTAACAGAAAAGGGATAGCTGATGGCCGCGAATGGTGGATATATGAGTATAACACATATAAATTAGGAAAAAGCCTTTCCAAAGATCTGCAAATTATATTCGATGATGGCGGAGTAGTAAAGGCAAGTACTTTTTCCAGCAATTTCCCCTGAGAAAAAACCAGGTAAATTTATTCAAAAGAAGATTGAACAGGGTTACAGGTCAGGAAAAAACATAGCTTCGCGAATTGATTAATGAAAGGGCATAAATGCCCTTCAAAAATTTGTTTTCATTTTTAATCCTATCCGTAAACGGATTGGCTAATAGCCCAGCCGTTTACGGCTGGGAGTATGAGAATTAAAAAATATACGCCTTTTAAGGCGTTTTAAAACATAACTTTGAATTTCCGAGACGTGACTAAAC
>CBDUII010000038.1:0-12034 GCA_965367285.1 uncultured bacterium | reverse complement strand
AAATATACATAATAAGCAAAATTTAAAGAAACGTATTATTTGAACTGATTGATTTTTAAGCATTAGATGTTTTTGGGTAGTGTATAGTTATTTAAATGACTGCACACTAGCGTCTGACACCTGATCCCTGACAGCTGAACTTATATCAGGAGAAATCATGAAGAAATCCAATTCATATCGAATAGAAACAGACACAATGGGAAAAGTTAAAGTGCCTGCCAGCGCTTATTATGGCGCTCAAACTCAAAGAGCCGTAGAAAATTTTCCTGTAAGCGATCTCAGGTTTCCAAGGTCTTTTATTAAAGCCCTTGGACTTATCAAGTTTGCCGCTGCGGAGGTTAACTGGAAACTGAAACTGCTGGATGGAAAAATCAGCAGCGCAATTAAAAAAGCGGCGCAGGAAGTCATGGATGGAAAACTTGATTCGCAATTTGTTGTGGATATATTTCAAACAGGATCAGCTACTTCCACAAACATGAACGCGAACGAAGTTAGCTCCAACAGGGCGATTGAAAGTTTAAGAGGAAAGATCGGAAGTACAACCCCGGTTCATCCAAACGACCATGTGAATAAAGGCCAGTCCAGTAATGACGTTATTCCCACTGCCATCCATGTCGCTGCTGTTGTAGAAATCACAGAATCACTCATTCCAGCATTAGAAGGTTTATATAAGGCTGTAGACCGGAAAGCAAAAGAGTTTCATTCCATCATAAAAATCGGGCGGACACATTTACAGGACGCGACGCCCATACGGCTCGGGCAGGAATTTTCAGGATACGCACGTCAGATAGAACTGGGAATAGAACGAGTAAAAAGTGTTTTGCCCCGTGTGTCCGAACTGGCGCTTGGCGGCTCAGCTGTTGGGACAGGAATTAATGTTCCAAAAGGATTTTCCAGAAAATGTATTCAGATTATAAACAAAAAAACCGGCTGTCGTTTTATAGAAGCAAAAAACCATTTTGAGGCACAGGGAGCGAGGGATTCCCTAATAGAACTTTCAGGAGCGCTTAAAACAGTAGCAGTCGGGCTGAGCAAAATCGCTAATGACATACGGTGGTTAGGATCAGGGCCAAGGTGCGGATTGGGTGAGCTGGCACTCCCGGACACACAGCCCGGTTCTTCGATCATGCCGGGAAAGGTTAATCCTGTGATCGCGGAATCATTAATCCAGGCATGTGCCCAGGTCATAGGAAACGATACTACGATTACTTATTGCGGACAGGGAGGAAACTTTGAATTAAATGTAATGATGCCGGTTATGACATATAACCTTCTACAGTCAATAGAAATTCTCAGCAATTCTGCTGTTAATTTCAGAAAGCGCTTAATAGAAGGACTGAAAGCAAACGCTAATCAATGCGAAGACTCAATAGAAAAAAGTCTGGCCATGGTGACTTCTCTAGCGCCGGAAATCGGTTACGACAAAGCCGCGGCTCTGGCTAAAAAAGCCTTTCGTGAAGGAAAGACTATCCGTGAAGTTGTTCAAGCTGAAAAGATATTATCAGATAAAAAATTAAGTAAATTACTGGATCCAAAAAAGATGGTTTAATGATTAGCTCACGGATTGCGTGGATTGTGATTGTTTGTAGTAACCGACAAAGTTGAGGTCAAAGCCAAACTTAACTTCGCAGCTCATGTGAGAATCGGTTATTTTAAGGTATGGAAATTTAAATGTTTATAGATTCCCGATCAAGTTTGTAATGACATTCCAGCGCTATGTGTCATTCTCGCGAAAGCGGGAATCTATTTTCTAGCATTGCAAGAGAGAAAATGTAAACTGTTTAATGCTCTCCGTGATAGATAGACTGCTAATGATAATTAGGAGATGTTAGGTTAATATTTTTTATTGGATAGTGTCTTAAATTTTTTGTAGACAAAACAGCTTTTTCTACAAAAGCGGTAGCGGCTATTATGCAATCGTCTAACTCCAGGTTATGAGACTTTGTTTCCATTTTAAATTTCCCTGCAATTTCTGCAATTTTTTCATTTACCGGCATAGCGAAAAGACTGTCAAGTAGAGCTTTAGTCTTGTCTTCTTCGTTTTTCCTCATGCCTGCATGGATTTCTGCGATTGTAATGACCGAGCAATAAAGAGGTGAGCTATTGGCTAATTCTGACAGGTGATTTTTTGCTCCTTTTTTGCCTCTAAGAAAATCAATGAGTATGTCTGTGTCAATAAGGTATTTGTTCGTTTTTTAATTTTTTTAGATCTACTGGATTTCCTTATCCGCCTGACGTACTGCTCAGTTCCATTAGCCAATTCAGGATGTTCATTGTCTCTCCAAGTTCCGAAACTATCTTCTAATGCCCTTTTAAGTTTTATTCTTTTCAGTTCTTTTCTTAATGTCTCGGCAACTGTTTTACTTTGCTCCCTTTTAGGGACTGCTTTTCGAAGGTCATCCAAGAGATCCCCGGGTAAAAGAAAATTAGCCTGCTTTGCACTATGCATGGTTATAACACCTAAAAAGTAGTTTTAAATTATATACTTAGAATATATTCTATAAATACTTTCTAAATCAAGTTCTAATAATTTAACATATAATTAATTAGATTGTTTCCTCTCCGCTCCCTGTACGGACAAACGAGTTTGTCCATGCCACCCCCTGCCTTCTGCTTACTGCCTACAGTCCTCCGTCACCTGTCTTCTGTCATCTTTGGTTGTGGTCCTGCCACTTAAAAAACAATAATAAACCATACACCCGCAATCATTACTGCCGCTCCGATAAATCTTTCAGTAAAATGAAATTCCTTTAGAAATACCGCGGCAAAGGCTATTGAGAATAATATGCTTGTTCGTTTCACGGAAACCATACTGGCAACGTTCGTCATTGTTACCGCTATAAAATGGGTAAAGGAATGTATTAAAACAAACAACCCTATCATTAAAAACAGGAAGGGTGAGTTTTTTAAATTTTTTATGGCATAAGTTTTTCCTGTTACCATGAGATATATAACATATGAAATCGTAAGGGTTGTCATATAAAAGGTAGTTAGGAAAGTGGGACTGGAATGAATTGCCATAATTTTTCCGAAATTGATGTTAATGCTGAAAAGGAACGCGACCATCAGCATGATCCTGGAGCCTTTTTCCCTCTTCAAAGATTTAAGCGGTTCGAGAAGGCCTTTGGAAATGTCATGAAAATTTAAAAAATAGACGCCTAAAAAAACTAAAACAATTCCAATCAGAATGTTTATATCAGGGATTTCTTTTAAAAGAACGAATGAAGTCAGGACTACGAAAACAGGAGTGAAAGCGAGAAACGGAAGAGTTACTGATAAAGGAGACATCTTGATTGCCCTCTGGTAAAGAATAAGAGCGATAATATCTATGGGAATGGCAATAGCAGTCGCGGCAAAAAAAGTGGTATCCAGCGGCGGTATTTTGATAAAAAAGAGAGTGGGAATGATGAAGGGGAGGGCATAAGCTAATCGCACCAGGGTCAAGGTGTATTCGTCTTCCTTTTCAGCCGCCTTTTTTACAAGCGTATCTGCTGCTCCTAATGTGAGAGCAGTTAAAAAAGCGTAATGATACCATTGCATAGTTCATAATTATTACCACTAAGACTTAAAGACACAAAGAAAAATATTTAAAAAAGTCTCACAAAGTTTATCCTGAGCGAGTCGAAGGGTTCGCCTTTTTATCAGTAAAAATCCGCCAAGTTTGCGTAACCTGCGTTCTGTTTTTTGATTTTCGGCCATCCCTTCGACAGGGCTCAGGATAGGCACTGGCTTCAACCATTCGGGCGGCTTTCCTTTGGAAACCATCCAATTCGGCTTTCCATGCCAAATTGTGGTTGCGGCCCTGCCGCTCTGTGGCATATTATTTATCCATGAACAGCAAAAATACACTAATAGATGTTATAGATGAAAGTCTTGGAATAGATAAAGGCCAGATTCTTCAGGCATCGGATGAAATAAAGAAAATCAAGGACAGTTTGAGCCACTTGCAGCTGACAGCCGGTAATGAAATAGCTGAAATAAAAAAAAGTATAGAGAGAAACAAGAATGAGCTAAAAATATTCCGGCTGTTTGGAACCTCAGGCATAAGAGGTGTTTTAAAGAATATCTATTCTGATGTTGTGCGGGAATACGCGGACAATACGTTCATGAGCCCAAAACTCGCCTATTACTATGGCAGGGCGTATGGCTGGTTGATATCAAAATTACAAATGGAAGCGAAAGTAAGAGTTAATATGGATTCCCGGCCCTCCAGTTTCTGCATGGCTACAGTGCTGTGTGAAGGGTTGCTGGAGGAAGGTATCGATGTTTACTTTAACGGAGTTGCAAGCACACCAATGGGTACTCTTTATGATAACAGTATTATCATTACAGCTTCTCATAATGAAATTAAATATAACGGTATTAAAGCGTTCATTCATGGCATCCCAATCACTTTTAATACGGAATGGATTATAGAATCAGGGTTCAGACTCCTTGAAGGTCTTGAAAAGACGGGTAAAACCGTTTCTGTTAATAAAAAACGAGGAAAGGTTTTTAATTCTGCTGGAGAAACCAGAAAAAAATATTTAGAAACAGGAAGAAAAATAATTATTCAGGAAGGACTTGGTGAATGTAATGAGGATGGAAAAATAATTAAGAGCGAGTTGAAAAACACAATTATGGCTCTTGATCTTGCTTTTGGAGCTGCCGGTGCAAATATTTTAAATAACAGTTCGCATAAAAGCATCAGTCCTCAATTAAAGCTTTTGCTGGAAACCGGCATAATTATTATCGGGTATGGAACGGAAAGGGACGGCAACCGGACGAATTACAGGATAGGGGCCGCTTATCCTTATGGAGAAACGCCGGAAACTATAACTAAAAAGGAATTAGAAAGTTTTGCAAAAGGGGAGTATGGGTATGGAGATGATAAAAAAGGCGGGCATATTAGCAGGTCCTTTTATTTTTCGGCTGATTATATTTTTAAAGAACCATCCCTGAAAAAAGAAGGGATGAAATTAGGCGATGCGTATGTCTTTATTGATATGGATAACCACTCAAAGAGCAATCTCCTTTCAAAACTTAAAGCAGAGATTAAAGGATATGAACTCCTTCCAGCTTGTTCTGTTGATTGTGATGAGGATAGATTTTTAGCAACATCCCCTCCCTTATCAAAACAGCCGATCCCATACTTGTCGGGAGACCTGATGATTATGCTGTTTGCCGCCAATCTTCAGGAAGGTATTAAGAAGGTTGTTTTTACTGTGGAGAGCGGACTCTCCATCGGGAAATATCTTGATAAAAAAGGAATCGAGTATGAAGAAGTTACAGTAGGTGACAGGGCTATCGCGGATTACATTATGGACAAAGAGAGATTAGATGGTGTGGAGCCTGAAGAAAAACATAAAATAATAGGGGGAGAACCTTCAGGGCATATGATGTTTGGGGCAATCGAAAACGGGAAGATGGTTTTAATAGACGATCCGATTATTACCCAACTGAAGATTTTTGGACTGATGCGAAAAACAGGAAAGAATTTCGATATTCTTTTAAAAGAAATATCTGATGAAGTAGAGGAGGTTTTTACTGCCAGAAAACCGGAGGCATGGGCAGGAGAGCCTGACGGTAAAGGGATTTCCTTAAGAGAAAAAATAAAGCTGGAATTGAGAGAACGGAACAGTGAAAAAGTGGTTTTAATGGAATATGCCCAAAAATTTATTCCTGAATATATAAATATTTTTTCTGAAGGTTATGTAGAAGCCTATTATAAAAACATACCGGAGAATCTTAGCAAATATCCAAAAGTTCAAAAGTCCATTTCCCTTTCTGATGAGTATAATAGACTCTTAAATGAGGGGAAGGCAATCAATAGTGTGATTGAATATCTCAATGTCGGAAAAATAGATATTAAAACATCGGAAGATGTTTTAATAGAAGAAATAGAAATCAGATTACGTCTTACAAACAGAGACTGGGCTGGTCCTGCTGATATTAATCTATCTTTTTATTCAAGGAGCGGCAAGTTGCCGCAACCGAATGGAGCTGCCGCTCCGGTGAGCATAAAAAACTTTGTTGAAAAAACGGAATCTAACAGGATTGTAGCACAGGAAAAAGAAAAACAGTTTTGCCTTGCGGGAGGAGTAGTTACACGAAAGTCCGGCACCAGTCCGAAAAATTCAGCTTATAACAAACTCTGGTTTGAACATTATCCAACCGGTTATAAAGTTGGGAATGAAATCATTGAAAGAGTTATTACCCAAATGGCTGAAAAACGGGTGGAATTTACAAACCGGTATATAAAAACTCTGAGAGCTAAAACATAACCGTTTAATTTACCGTACCCCAAGGGCACTTCCTTCGGGCGCAAGATCGCAGTGCGGCAGGGCCGCAACCAAATGGGCTGCCGCCCAATCTGCTAACAAAACTTGTACTAAGCCTTGCATAAGGCACTGTAAAAAATAAGAACTAAACAGTGCCTAAAAAAACACAATTTTACAGATTTGCTGTGCAGAGAGCCTTGATTGTCATTCCCGCGAAAGCGGGAATCTGATTATTAATCTCCGCGACCTCTGCGGTAAAATATTCTTTTCTTACCCTTAGCTTTTCATGCAAAGAATTTGACACCCCAAAGCCTGCATGATACTTTTGCTATTTAGAATCTGTTGAAAGATTAAATTTATGTATAGGAATTTCAATGTTTGTCATTTGAAGACTCACCCTCGTTTTCTCCTCTTTACAATTTCCATAAATAGTTGTAAATTGTTGCCTATTATAGCATTAAGGCGCTATATCTTCTTTTTAATATTTCTTCGTACCATATACTTATTAATATTAAAGAGCCCGCAAAAATAGAAAAGCTTTAATCACTAATCAAGATGTTAAACCAAATATTTTTAAAAATTGAAAGAGTATTAATAGTCCAAACCTGCTGGAGAATGGAATGACAAACGAGCAATCAAAAAAATGTTTTTTGAATAACCAAAATCTCTTTTCAAAAAACTATCTTGAATATCACCTGCCAGCAATTTCTATGTGGAAAGAGCAAAAGGAAAAGGCGGAGAAGGCTTTTAAAGAAATAAAAGAAGTTTATGAAAAGACTAAAAACTTAAAGCTCGGTTCTGGTCAGGAAGCTGAATTGGAAGACAAATTTATTCGTCCTGTTCTTTCAGCGCTCGGCTTTGTTTACAATGTTCAACCTGTTACAAAAAGAGGGTTTAAAAAGAAAAAGCCTGATTATGCCCTTTTTAAGGACACGGATTCCCATAAAGAAGCAAGCAGGTATAAAGATGATCTAAAGAAATTCTTCTCCAAATCGTTGTCAATCCTTGAAGCCAAATACTGGGGAAGGCGTCTCAATGATACTGACAAAAACGATATACTTGACAGCCGCGATCCTACGGCGCAGACCGTCAAATATCTTGAAGATGTGCATTATCATACCGATGGGAAGATAAACTGGGCAATTCTTACTAATGGAAAGCATTGGAGACTTTTCTACTACAGGGCAGCATCCCGCTCAGGGAACTTTTTTGAGGTTGACCTTGAAGAAATAATCAAAAGAGACAGATCAGATGATTTTCTCTATTTCTTTCTATTCTTTTCCAGAGACGCCTTCATTTCAGACCCGGTTACCGGAAAACTGTGGCTTGATCGGCACCGTGAAGGGTCTGAAAGTTACGCCAGAGCTGTTAGTGACAAGTTAAAAGACCTTATTTTTGATGAAGTTTTTGAAGGACTTGCGGCAGGTTTTGTCCATTACAGAAAAACTGAACTTTCAATTAAAAAGGAAACCGATGTTAACAGAAATGAAATTTTTAAAGGGTGTCTTACCCTTCTGTATCGCCTTCTTTTTCTGCTTTACGCAGAAAGCAGAAATCTCCTTCCTGTGGACGAAGATGGTTATAAAAATGTAAGCCTTTTAAAACTGAAAGAGGATATTAATAAAGACATTAAGCGTCTTGGCCCAGGCAAGATAAGCAAACGGTCTTATGCCTACTGGGCAAGGCTTGAAGGTCTTTGCAATATTATTGCACAAGGCGACCCTGCCCTGAATGTGCCAGTATATAACGGAGGTTTATTTGAAACAAAGGAAGACTGCTTTCTTGCAAACCACAAAATGTCCGATTATTTTTTTGCGGGAGCAGTAGAAGTACTTACCATAGATCATACCGGCGAATATCCTCCAGAGGTAATTCCATTTATAGATTACTCCTCTCTCAGCGTGCGTCATCTTGGTGATATATATGAGGGCCTGCTGGAGTTCCATCTCCAGATTGCTGATGAAGATACGGTTGAGATTAAAGAAAAAGGGAAATCGATATGGAAGAAGGCATCTGAAATTAAAAAAGGCATACGAACTTTCAGGAGAAAAGAAAAAGGGGATATCTATATTGAAAACTCAAAGCATGAACGCAAAGCAACAGGATCATACTATACACCCCATTACATTGTTGAATATATCGTTAAACATACCGTCGGTCCTGTTCTTGAGGAAAGATTAAAAATGGGAACGAGTATTCTTTCCGAGCTTGAAAAACTATATCAAAAACAACAACGACAATTAAAAAAACCAAAGAATTGGAAACACTGGGAGCATCCCAGAGAACCGAAAGGAAAACATATACATGAGATATTAAAAAAGGAAAAAGAAGTTTTTGAAACGATCTTTAACATTAAAATCCTTGATCCTGCTATGGGGAGCGGTCACTTTCTTGTCCATACGGTAGATTTCATATCCGATAAAATTGTCTCCTTTCTTGCCGATTATCCTGACAACCCTGTTATAAGAAGAATTCATGAAATGAGAGATGAAATATTTGTTGATTTAAAGCGGCAGGGAGTAAAAATTGATGAAAGCAAACTGACCGAAGTAAACCTCATAAAGCGCATGGTCATGAAACGTTCTATTTACGGAGTTGACCTAAATGATATGGCGGTAGAGCTGACCAAACTTTCCCTGTGGCTTGATTCTTTTACACTGGGCGCACCCCTGTCATTCCTTGATCATCACTTAAAATTCGGGAATAGCTTAATAGGGGCAAAGCTAACAGACCTTGAGGAAGTTTTTAAGGGAGAGATTTTCAACTTAAACCTTGAACCACTAAAAAGAGCTATAGGGAATATACTTTTTGTATCGGAATTATCTGATTCTACCCATGAACAGGTTTTAAGCTCATCAGAAAAATATAGGGAAGCGGATTCGAGTCTTCAAGGTTATAGGATTTTACTCGATTTAACCATAGCCAACCATTTTGGGATTCAGGAATCAAAAGGGGTGCTTGCAACCAGAGGATGCGACATAGACCTTAATAATTTAAAAAAATCGATAGAATCCTTCCACGAGCGGGATAAAAAGATCATTGATCAAACAGAAGCCATTGCAAAAGAGAAGAGGTTTTTCCACTGGGAGATTGAATTCCCGGAAGTGTTTTATGAACAAACCGGTGAGTTCAAACGAAAGGTTGATAAAAAAGAAAATCCTGGATTTGATTGTGTGATAGGAAATCCGCCTTATATTCCAACCGAAGATATTTCTCGTGAAGATAGCAGTTTTTATAATCGGCAATTTAAATTTGCATATAGAAAATATGAAACTTCTGTCCTATTTATGGGGTTTGGAACAGAATTATTAAAGAGCAAAGGAAATCTTGGTATGATTATCCCGGTTGCATGGCAAACAGGAGAAAATTACATTAAATTTCGCAAGGCAATGCTGTCAAGTAATGTATTGCTTTCAAATTTAATAAACTTACCCTTTGATGTATTTCCAGAGGCATATATTGATACTTGCATAGCAATTTTTATAAAAAGGAGAGGCTTTTCAAAAACATTTTTATACATTGCAAAAGAATATGATAAGCGAGTTTCAATTAATGATATCTCCTCCGAAATGTATGATGCTAAAAAAATTCCTATTCGTCATATTATGAACAGTTCAGATTATAAAATTTATATGGATATCTCAAAATATGAATTGCAAGAAAAAATGAGAAACGAACATATAGTTACACTAGGCTCTTTGACAAAATCAAATCAAGGTATTGTTGAATCGTTTTTTAGCTATTCAAACATCAAGAAAAAGGATTACCATCTACCCTATCTAAAAGGCCAAGTATATAGATACCAATTCATAAAAGAGTTAAATATGTATATTGATATGAGTTCATCAAAAAATTTGATTCAATTTTATAATGTCCCTAGAATTCTTATTCGCAGAATAGTAAGTAGATCAGATAGATTAATGGCTACGTATGAAATTGAAAAGTTTGTATCAAAAAAAGATGTTAATCCATTTATTATAACTGGGAAAGATTATTCGCCATACTATATCCTTGCAAATATTAACAGTCATTTTCACTCTTTTATGTATGTCCATTTTTCTACCATTGCTGTTAAAGATGATTTCAGGCAAACCACATTAGCTGAGTTAAATAATCTGCCTATCCGTAAGATTTCTTTTAACACTTCTGAAAAAGAGCGTAACAAGAATGTTGATAAGGCAATAAAGTTTTTTAGCAACTCAAATCTTGTAGATATTCTTAAATGGTTAGAATTTGAACTATCCAAAAACCGAACCGACACAATCCACGATCTCCTTGCCTATCTTGCAGAACAGATGATTGAAATGAATAAAAAGAAAAACAAAGAAACAAAAGGTTTTTTAAAATGGTTTGAGCGGGAGATAGGAACAGAGATTGAAAATTTGAGCAATAAAACCGCTTTAAAGGAATATCATAACCACGACTTTAATAAACTTCTTGAAGTTCTCAAAAAGAACAAAAATAAAATTTCAATAGACCCATCAGAGCGAAAAACTCAGGAACGGCTGGAAAAGGAGTACTCGAAAAGCTTATCTGTACTAACCCCGTTAAAAGAGAGAATCCAAAAGACCGATGATTTGATAGATGAAATGGTATATAAGCTCTACGATCTTACACCCGGAGAAATTAAGATTGTGGAGGGGAAAGAATGCAAGTAAGTAAGATGTCTCAATAGAGGAATATAGATGCCAAACACAAAAATGTTTACATTCAAAACCTACCAAAATCTTTTTCCATACATAGAAAAAGATGGTTTGTTAATACCAAACTCCTATCTAAACGAGGATAAAAATATTGATAGCCTTGTGAATCACATTATAGAAAATTTTCATAGCATTGAAGGCATATCATATAGCTCTTTCCTCAATGCAATTGTGCAAACCCGTGAACCGGATGAGACTCAAAAAATTGGATGGAATGAACTTAAGCAATGCAAAATACTTAATAACGACAATAACGCAGGAATAGTATTTCATAGAGATAATTTGCTCTACATGGTCTCACAGTTAATAAGAAAAGATAAAATTGGGAATGAGCTCTGGTGTCGCGTCTTGAATAGTGAATAAAGCTATAGAGATCTCCAAAAAATTATAGAATCGGAAAGATGTATTTAACCGGCTCTTGGCTATATAGTTTTGGCATAATGTTAAGGGAGATAATTGATTGAAAATTGAAGAACTGATCTGGTTTGATGAAATTATTGAAAAACTTTAACGTAAACATAATGTTTTTCAAAATGAAGTTGGAGAAGTTCTGGCTAATCAACCCTGTTTTCGCTTTGTTTAAAAAGGCCATCGTTCAGGTGAGAATGTCTATTCGGCAATGGGACAGACTAATAGTGGACGCTATCTTATTGTCTTTTTTGTATATAAAAAGGATAGACGCGCCCTTGTTTTATCAGCACGAGATATGACAAACGCTGAAAGGAGAAGATATGAGAAAAAGTAGAAGCACTATATCTAAAGCAAAATCGTATAAAGAAATCGGCAATTTTTGGGATACCCATGACTTATCCGACTACTGGGATCAAACCAGAGAAGTAGAAATTGAAGTGGACATTAAATCAGAGGTAACTTACTATGCGCTGGATAAAACTCTATCGGAGCAAATTCACTCTATTGCACAAAAAAGAGGTGTGTCTGCGGATACCCTTATAAATCTGTGGGTTCAAGAAAAACTTCATGAACAAAAAATTTAGTCAATTGCCGGACTGGAATAAAGTGTTGAAAACTTGGCTGGCTATCAAAGTTTATCAATGGTGTCGTAAATGTTAT
>CBDUII010000037.1:0-12100 GCA_965367285.1 uncultured bacterium | reverse complement strand
ATTTGTTTCGACATTCGATATTCAAGTTTCGGGTTTTTAACACTTAATTCAGTAAATTAACTTTATGTTTATTGCATGTTTTTGGTTGTGGCCCCCCTTGGCCGCTTTATGTAATTCTGAGTCTGCATGAAGACCCTTCGCAAGCTCGCAAGCTAAGTTGTTTTTGCTTGTCCGTGTTTGGCTATCACGGACAAACAAAAACCGTTTGTCCATGCCACCCAAATTACTCGAGAAAAGGAATCAATTACGAACACTATAAAAAGAGTTGCCGAAGACCTAACTTGAATTGACCATTGCTAATGTTAATTAATCCCACACAGTGGGTTTAATTCCCCGACGTTCCACGTCGAAAAAATTGATAAAGTTATTTTAGATACCCCGACGCTCTGCGTCGGGGAGTATGTCATTTAATAATTTACCTACTCTTCAAGAACCTCTTTTTCTTTTTTTTCGGATATTTCATCTACATTTTTAATGCAATCATCCGTAGTTTTTTGTACCTGATCAATTCCTTTTCGACATTCATCTTCTGTAATATTCTTGGTTTTTTCCGATTTTTTCAGTTGTTCATTTCCCTCACGTCGAATATTTCGAATGGCAATTTTGGTGTCTTCAGTAACCCTTTTCACAATTTTAACCAATTCCTGCCTTCTCTCTTGAGTTAAGGGCGGAATTGGCAGACGGATTATTTTGCCGTCATTATTGGGGGTTAATCCTAAATCAGAAGCTTGAATAACTTTTTCAATTTCCTTCAGGATTGAAACATCCCATGGCTGAATAGCAATTAACCGACTTTCCGGAACGGAGATAGTCGCAACTTGTTTCAAGGGGGTTGGAGTACCGTAATAATCGACAGTGATTCCGTCTAAAATAGTCGCTGAGGCCCGTCCTGTTCGAATACCTCCGAGATTTTTCCGGAAAACATCCAGCGACGAATCCATTTTTTTCTTTAATTGATTATATGTCTCCTGACTCATCATTAAGACCCTACTAAAGTTCCAATCTCTTCTCCCTGCAAGAGCCTGCTGATGTTGCCATGCTTCCTGAGATCAAAAACCACGATCGGCAACTTATTATCCATACAGAGAGAAATAGAAGTAGCATCCATGATTTTCAATCCTTTGTTTAATATATCGATGTGGGACAAATTTTTCAATTTAACCGCGCTGGAGTCAACCATTGGATCGGCGCTGTAAATGCCATCTACATTAGTAGCTTTAAAGATTACATCAGCATTAATCTCCATAGCTCTCAAGGATGCCGCCGTATCTGTTGTAAAAAATGGATTACCCGTACCACCGGCAAATATAACTGCTCTCCCTTTTTCCAGATGCCTGATCGCCCTTCTTCTAACATAAGGTTCCGCGATTTGATGTATCTCAATAGATGTCAGCATTCGTGTAGCAACGCCTAATTTTTCCAGAGAATCCTGCAAGGCCAGGCCATTAATTACAGTAGCGAGCATTCCCATATAATCGCCTGTTACTTTTTCAATACCTTCTTCCGCGGCCTTACTGCCACGTATGATGTTCCCCCCCCCAATAACGATTGCCGTTTCAACTTTCATTTCATAAACTTTTTTAATCTCAAGGGCAATTTTTCTTACGCTTGAAGGATCAATACCATAACTTCCCTTAGCGGCTAAAGCCTCTCCACTTAATTTCAAGAGAATCCTTTTATATTTTAATTCGGGCATAGTCCTTTTAATCCTGACCCACCTGGTAACGTACAAATCGCCGGATAGACATATTTTCTCCCAATTTAGCAATTGCTTTTGCCAAAAAGTCTTTTATCGTTTGATCCGTATCTTTAATAAAAGACTGTTCCAACAGGCATGTTTCGCCATAAAACTTTTCCATTTTACCTTCAACTATTCGATCGATAATTTTTTCAGGTTTTCCCGTTTCTTTAGCTTGCGTACTGAAAATCTCTTTTTCTTTGTCTATAACATCCCGGGGGACATCTTCTCTGCTTTTATATCGAGGGTCTGAAGCGGCAATATGCATAGCAATGTCTTTTACGAGTGACTGAAATTCGTCGGTTTTGGCCACAAAGTCAGTCTCGCAATTTACTTCTACCATCACGGCAATTTTGCTGCCAGCGTGGATATATCCTCCAACTGAACCTTCCGAGGTAGCCCTTCCTTTCTTTTTAGCAGCCATTGCGAGGCCCTTTTTTCTTAAAAACTCAATCGCTTTTTCAAGATTTCCATCTGTTTCTGACAGGGCTTGTTTACAGTCCATAATCCCAGCTCCAGACTGCTGCCTCAAATCCTTTATTAATTCCGTTGATGTCTCCATTTGTTTCTCCCCTCTATTCCGACTCAGAATCTCAAAACTTTCTGTTCTAATGTTTTCTAATCAGATTATTCTTTAAGTGCTGCTGTTTTCGCTGGACTTTGATTCTCATTATTCTCGCTGACTCCTGATAGCTGATCAGCTACTGCAGTATTATCTTTATCTGAAGAGATTGTTTTTTCTTCAGGTTGTTCTTTTTTCCCATCCCGAATGGTTTTTCCTTCTATTACCGCATCTGCTATTTTAGAAACAATCAAGCGAATAGAGCGTATAGCATCGTCATTTCCCGGAACAACATAATCAATTCCGTCCGGATCACAGTTAGTATCGACAAGAGCAACAATAGGGATACCTAATTTGTTTGCGTCCATGAGGGCAATTTTTTCTTTTCTGGGATCAACGATAAACACAATATGTGGAAGTTTATCCATATGTTTAATGCCACCTAAATATCTTTCCAACTTTGCAAGTTTTTTTTCCAATTTCTTGATTTCCTTTGTGGGGCGGTTTTCAATACTTCCGTCATTTTTCATAGCTTCAATTTCTTTAAGGCGGTCAATACTTTTTTTGATAGTTGAAAAGTTTGTTAACGTCCCTCCCAGCCATCGCTGATTAACGAAGAACATACCGCATCGTCTTGCCTCTTCAATAATTAAACTCTGTGCCTGCTTTTTAGTACCCGCGAAAATAATAGATCCGCCTGAAGCAATTGTTTCTTTAACAAACTCCAGAGCTTGTTTGAATTTAATTAAAGTTTTTTGAAGATCAATAATATAAATGCCGTTCCTCGCCCCAAAAATATACTTTTTCATTTTTGGGTTCCATCTTTTGGTCTGGTGACCAAAATGAGTGCCGGCTTCTAAAAGTAGTTTCATGTTTATTTCAGACATATACTTTCTCCTTTTTCTATACTGGTTTGACCTCCACTTCCATCTTCTTTTTCTGAAACCTCCCGGCACCATCAGAAAAATCCGAAAGTGTGTGAATTAAAATATAACCTAAAAAAATAACATAGTAACAGTTTGTTTTCAAGGGGAAAAACCAAAAAACCAAATTGATTGGAACTCGGAATAGACATCGTACCCCCCTTGTTGGGATATTGGTATAGGGGAGGAGTTGGGGGGTGGTAAGAATGATATAAAGGCAGGATGGATTCCCGCTTTCGCAGAGCTAAGCTCAGTTTTGCTAAAAAAGCGCAATTTTACAAAATCGTCTCTATATTATCAAATCAGCGGTTTCACCATGCCAGCTTAACAAAGTTCTGTATAGCTGTAAACACATTGACATGTCCCGGTAATTCAATAAATAGGCACCCGCAATAAGTTCTTTATATCGTAATAGTTCTTTTAAACCTTTTCCCCATTTTGGATCATTGATAGTAATATCTATAAATTCAATGGCGCGGATATAACTTTCCCTCACTTCTTCATAATCTTTTTTAATTAGCCAGGTCTTCGCTCTGCCCAACTCAGACCCAATCATCAAAATCTGATTTTTTTATCAAATTTATTCCACTTGTCTTGAGATAAACTTTTATGAAATTTCATGATCTTAAAATTCAATAAGCGTTGTCCGGTTAGGTTTTTACATCCTGGTTTTATCACATAAAAGCTGTCATTCCCGCATGTTCCCCGCTTAAAACATGCGAGGACAAGCTTTAGCGGGAATCTATGAAGGAAGCGAACTTCTGGATGCCCGATAAAAACATTCGGGCATGACATAGTCGGCTTGCGCAATTTTCTAACCTAACACTACTATAAACTCTACAACATAATCTCTTAAAAACAAAATGGGGCCGAAAGCCGCAACCAAAAATAATGCGTCACAGCTATACTTTTGAATACATCCCTCCATGGGATGCGGGCAATGCCGTGGATAGTGGCGAGATAGTTGTGGCTCCCCATAACTGGGATGAAACGCGCTTGATCTTGTGGAACTATGTTGGTATCGTAATATCCAATAAACGGCATAGCCGGGCCAAAAGAAGAATTGAAATTTTACAAGATGAAACCAAAGAATATTATTGGGACTTTTATATCCAGGCCACAAAAGGAACAGGCGAGGCATCACCGCATTGTTGTTGGCTCAATTTGTCAATGAAAGCTATATTTTTTTTTACAGCTCTTTTGATCATTTTAGTTGCAGGAATAGCATACATTCTGCTGGGGCCTCAGTCCACCAGGGAAAAGAAGGTAATTGAATCAAGCTCCCTTACCAAAACATCGGATAAAAAAAGAACTGACCCTGGGGCAAAAAACAACGGTAGTGGAACAAATTCCGTAGACAGGAAAAGGAAATCTCATCAAATCAATATTGGTAATCATACTGTTAAGGATTTAGTTTTAGATGGTAATACCGGATGGGTAGGGACCACGGGGGGGGTGGTGAGGTTTGATTTAAACAGCGGAAAATCCACAATTTTTGATAACAAAAGTGGCCTTCTGAGTAATGGCGTTTCATTTGTAGATAAAATCGATGGGAAAATCTGGGTGGGCACTTATGGAGGAGGGTTCAGCATATTTGATGGTAATAAGTGGAAAAATTATAATGTTCCTAACGGCCTTGCCGATGCATTTGTCTACGATATAGTCAAGATGAAAGATGGAAGCCTGTGGATTGCCACATGGAGCGGTGCAAACCACGTGGTAGGTGATTTAGATGACCTTGATTCCTGGGAAATATACACGGTAGAAAATACCAAAGGCGGGCTTCCTGATAATTGGGTTTACGGATTAGTGAAAGACAAAAGAGATGATACCATCTGGATGGCCACTGAAGGCGGGCTTGCCCACTTTGACGGAAAAAAATGGGAAAACTGGAACCATGAAGATGGGCAGGGAGCCCCTTATGAACTGATAAAGTCAGAAATTGACCCCAAAATGGACCCTTCCAAAAAAAGCGAGCACCACGCAAATACGAGCGTAGCAATGGGTATGGGGAACCTCAGTGAAATTTATTACAATCCTAATTATATAGTCTCATTAGACATGGATTCCGATGGAAAATTATGGATTGGAACCTGGGGAGGAGGCCTAAGCGTAATGGAAAACAGAAAATACATTAAAACCTATACAACTCATGATGGATTGCCGGGAAACTATATTTATCTGGCAAAGGAAGGACCTCATGGGAATATCTGGATCGGCACAAATAAGGGACTGAGCAAGTTTAATGGAAAAGTTTTTAAAAACTATACTGTTAACGACGGCCTGGTAAACAACAATGTGTTTTCTATTGCTTTCGATAAAGAAGCTTCCATCTGGATAGGATCATACAAAGGGTTAGCCTACATAAAAGGAGGACTCCAATAATCTAATATTTTTTTTCCGGGACGCTTCTTCCATCTTCCGCGGCATTCTTTTCTACCTTCATAAACTTATAACGGATATAGCTTATAATCCTGTTGATTTCTTCATCAGTCAACTGTAAAAACCAGCCAACCATTGCAGTATTTTTACTACCGTTTTTTATTACCTCAAACATCCTTTTTCTGTCGAGTTTTTTTATCACTTCAGGATCAGTAAAATTTGCCGGTGAAGGGTTCAGGCTTCCGCTTGCCCGGGATACGGAATCGCCCTTGTCTCCATGACAGACGGAACAGTATCGATGGTACAATTCTGAACCCTTGAGTGAATGGTCTCTCAACTTAATCTGGTCTTTTACTTTGTGAGAGACAGCTTTCTCTGCCTTCGCGCCTGAAAACATCAAAAGCAGAGCAATTATCAAAAGGGTCAATGGGATAAAACGCTTCAATTTTTTATCTTCTTTTATAAATCCCGTTAGAAATTCCAGCGGGGTATTTAGATGCCAGCGTGAATTATTTTGAGCGGTAACCCACGCCGCAGAGCGGCGGGATATTATTTCTAACGGGATAAATTATAACTCATGGATTTTCAACAGGTAAATCAAAATTTAAGGCCGATTTGCGAACTAATGTTAATGTAATGGCCCCAAGGGCGGATGTCAATAGGAATTTCCGGGACTGTTTACCCCGTAGAAAGAAAGCCCCATCCTTTTCCGAGATTCCTCCCAGCTTCTGCTCAGGAAAGCTGGTTTGCGGATTATATCCCCACTGTCCTCTCAGCCATCACAAAAAACCAGATATTCAGCTAAAATTTATCTTGACCTCAGGCCATGGATCCGCTTAATATAAGCTTCACAAATTAGCCCTAATTTTTGATTTTCCTATTGAGTAATATCAACTATTTCAGAGGAAACCAAACATGAATGGAAGAAAGAATCCATTTATTTTTACAGCTCTTATATCCCTGATTTTCATGTGGGGGTGTGCCCCTGGCCTGGAAACATTCAAGATAGGCGAGGACTTTAGCAAGAACAAGCGATGGGAGGATGCTATACCTTATTACGAAGAAGCTGTAAAGAAGAATCCCACCAATAAAGAGTATCAACTATCCCTGCTCAAGGCCAAACAGGAGTCAGCAATAATCCATTATGAAATTGCACAAAAAGAATTCTCCTCAAATCCCAATCCAAATATTCCAGCTTTGGATAAGATTTTCAAGGAGATAGACACTGCCTATAACAGGGATCCTCAAAATAGAACCATTGCCGCTCTATACAATGAACTGAAGAAAAAGAGAGACGATCTTCTGGCTAATATAGAGTTGCTATACGGGCAGGCTGAATCAGATATGAAGAACAAAGATTGGTTGACTGCGATCAATAAATTGACGGAGCTCAACAAAATTTTTCCCGACTATGAGGATACTGATGACAGACTGTCTACCGCCAGGCAGGAAGGGGCAAAGCTCTTCTATAAACAAGGCCTGACCTTGAGCAAACAAGAAGATTGGAAAATGGCTGCTCAGGCATTTAAAACAGCCATGGATTTCAACCCCAACTATTTTGATGTTGCTAAACTCTACAAGGAGGCTCTGGACAAAGATAATGTTAATTACTTCATCAATAGTGCCGAGAAGGCAATACAAGCAGAGAATTGGAATAGGGCTATAATGCTTTACGAAAAAGCCCTGGAATATCAGCCTGATAACGAGGAGCTTTTCAGTAAGCTGGAAAACATGAAGGTAACAACCGCGGAATTGTTCTTTGATGAGGCGGTCAATTTTAGTAACCAGGAAAAGCTATATTTAGCCTTCGAGAAGTTAGACAAAGCTATAGATTTCGCGCCCTATCTTTTGAGCAATTTTTCGTCCAAGAAATTTATTAACGAACTTGAAGAGAAACTGATGAACAGGGCTAATAAGTATTCAGAGCAAAAGATGTACGGCAATGCCATGGTGTGGTTCCAAAAGCTCGAAGCATTAAACCCAGATTACAAAGATCTCTTTCATAAAACTCAGAAAACCAAAGACAACATTAATAAGAGGGTCAAAAAATCTATTGCTGTCTTTGATTTTTCCAGCCCTAGTAACGCCCCGGATGCGGGCAAAATAGCTGCCACTAAACTGACAACTTTCCTCTACAAAAACGTTAGTAAAGACGTGAAAATTATTGAGAGGGAAAACCTGGAATCCATTTTAAATGAGTTGCAGTTAAGTAAAAGCGGTTTGGTGGATGCTGGCACGGTGCGGAAATTAGGCAAGATGGGAGGTATTGACACTTTTATTATGGGCGCTGTTCTTCACTACTCATCCATTAGCAAGGATTACCCCAGCACCAGCCAGGTCAAGGTTCTTCTTGATACTGAAATGGTTTCAAACCCGGAATATACTTTATGGCTTATCATGCACCCCAAACCCACTCGCGAAGACTTGAGAAGCGCCCCCCCAAAGCAAACGGAGAAGAAAAAATATCAATTTATTTCATACAGAAAAGGGTTTACCAGGATTACCTTCTCTTTAGAATTTTCTTATAAGCTGGTGAGCGCCGACACCGGGGAAAACCTGTTCAATGACAGCATATCAGGGAAACTAATCAAAGAGGATCAATATCAAGATGGTGTGTCTATGGCTAATATTCCCATGGATATTCTGGACCTCCCGACAGAACAGGAGGTAGCTGATGAATTAACCAACCAGAAGATAACCGAGATGGGACATAAAATTCTTAAATCCTTTCAGAATATGCAGGTGGAATATTTTAGGAAGGGGCAGGAACAATATAAACGACGCCAGTATGAAAACGCGATTGAGGAATATACCAATGCCATTTTTGATGAGAAACTGAAAAGCATCTCCACCCCTATCTCCCAAAAGGCATTGGAAATGATCGATAATTTGACTAAAAATATGTAGTCGAGATAAAAAGAGGGACAGAATTTTTATCTTATAGTTTGAATCATGGGGAAAAAATCTTTTTTTTTGATATTTCTGATACTTTTCTTTTTTTGCCAAACAACACCCATTGCTTCTTACCAAACCAAACTCTCCGTTTTTCATTTTACTCCAGTTAACTTAGATGCCGCAGTTTATGGCACCACTGTAACAAATATGCTTGTTGACTACATAAAGACTGAGTCTTCTATGGTTGTTCTTGGACGTAAAGAATTAGAAACATTCCTCTACCTAAATGATCTCCAGCAAAGTGATGACGTAAAGAATGCGCTAGACATTGGCGCCCGTCTCGGCCTTGACGCAATTGTTATTGGAAGCGTGGCAAAAAAAGGACCCGTTATCAGTATAAACTGTAAGGTTCTTCAGATTGCACAGAAAAAAATAATAATGGAGACCCGGGTAAGATTAGTTGGTGAAAGCGGTTTGAGTTCAGAGATCAGGAAACTTAGCCGCTTAATAACAGCGGCAATCTCTCGTAATATTAATGTAGATATACCGAAAATCCAAAGTATTCCTAAAGCAGCGAAAAAGACGGGGAGTTCTGTAAATATAAAAGCGCGCCCGGGAAGTCTGAAGATAAGTCTGTCATGGGATGATCCACCAGGCATCATTGCATCCGGTTATAAGATTTACCGCAGCATCTCAAAGTCGGGACCTTTTGCAAAAATCGCTCAAGTGACTGAACCCGAATATATCGACCAGGGCCTGATGAAAAATAGTACTTATTATTATAAAATTAAAGTTTATGATTCTAAAGGACAACTAAGCGATTCCTCTAAAATAATATCTGCTACAACAGCACTAACCCCTCATTCACCTATTATTTTTAATACTGATAGCCGCATAAAAAGTATTCAGATTACATGGGCTCCCAATCCCATTAAAAGTAAAGATCCCTCCCAATTGAAGGGATATAAGCTGTATCAATCAAAGAAAGAAGGGGGCTCTTATAAAGAAATAGGCAATATATTGGGCAAAGACATGAAGTCTGGTAAGGATAAAGTGACTTATCTTGATAAGAACCTGGTTGATGGAGAAGATTATTATTACAAACTAACTGCCTACAACGAGAAAGATATGGAGAGCGACTTTTCTTCCACGATAAGGGGTACTGCAATTAACATCATTAATGGTGTTTCATCCGAGGGAGATATGATAAGAGAAATCAAGCTCAGCTGGAATCCTGCCAAATCCGGTCATGTTAAAGGGTATTTTATCTACAGGAGCACAGAGAAAAACAATGGTTTTTCCAAAATAAAAAAGCTTAAAGAGCGCGGGACAAAAAACTTTACTGATGACAAAGAACTTGGAGATCTTACCCCTTACTATTACTACGTAACCGCTTTTGACAGTTCACTTGATGAGACTGCTCCTTCAGAAATTGTTTCAGCAATTACTAAAGGAAAACCATCGGTTCCAAAAAACCTGAAAGCTGAGAGTGGATTGGCAAAAAAGGTCAGGCTTGCCTGGCCAGCAAATCCACAAGAGGAGATTAAAGGTTATAAATTATACCGGTCTATAAATAGGAGAGAAAATTATGTCCTTATTAAGAAAATATCAGGCAGGAACTCTAACAAGTTTCTTGACCAGGGTATATCTGTTCAAAAACTGGATGACAAAACCACCTACTACTACCAGCTTGCCACCTACAACAAGGTTGATGTAGAAAGCTTGATGTCTGAAGTTGCCTCTGCCACTACCAAGCCAAGACCAACCCGGCCCATAGGACTGAAGGGGGAGAGCCTGCAGGTCAAGGTGATACCACTTACCTGGTTACATAACCCTGAAAAAGATATAGTCTCTTATCACATTTTCCGCAGCGAGGAGCCGGATGAGAAGTATTCCAGGGTTTCCAGGGTAAAGAGGGAAAAAAACAAATATTTAGACAAAAGGCTAAAAGACGGGCAGCAATATTATTACAAAATTCAAGCCGAGGACAAAGACGGACTTCTGAGTGACATGTCAGACACAATTAGTGTGAAAACCAAACCAAGGCCAAAAAGTCCTGAAGGGTTAACAGCCGATTATCAAGGAGGGATGGTTAATCTCAGTTGGATGCCAAACAATGAACCTGATATCGGTTCTTATATTGTGTATAAGAAGGGCTTTTCGGAGATGACAAAGATTGCAATAGTTGAGGAAACTAAATTTAGTGACTCCGGTTTGGCGCCAGGCAAGGAAGCAACCTATAGTGTCACGGCAGTAGATAAGGATGGCCTGGAGAGCGAGCCAAGTCAAAAAATAGCTGTGGTGGGGGAATGATACTTAAAAAAAAGCATCTTGCACTTTACTTGTTTAGGGAAACAGCTAGACGAAATCCTTCGTTGTTATTGCGTCTGCCGGGGGAGTTCCAGGCACGGTAAGCCGAACGGATATCCCACGGCACATTGTTCCAGGAACCGCCGCGAAGCACACGATATTTACCACTTGGCGGCCCTTTTGGATTATCCGTGGCAGGGCGCTCTCTGTAGTAATCCCCTCTATGCCAGTCAGCTATCCACTCCCAGACATTGCCGGACATATCGTAAAGACCCAGTTCGTTAGGCAGTTTCTGTTTTACAGGACTGGTTTTGCCTCCTGAATTACTTTCATACCATGCATAATCCCCAAGTTCTGATTCATTGCTGGATCCTGGCCACTTCTCCCTTTTACCCTTACTCCTTGCTGCATATTCCCATTCTGCCTCTGTGGGAAGGCGGTATTGCATACCGGACTTTCTATTCAGCTTTTTGATGAAACCCTGGACATCTCTCCACGATACAAACTCTACAGGACAGTCATCCCCACAATTTTTAAACCTGGAAGGATTGTTCCCCATAATATCCTTCCATTCTTTTTGTGTTACCTCATGCTCTCCAAGATAAAAATCATCCACACATACATTATGGACAGGTTTTTCATCTGAGCCTCCATCTCCAAATATGTCTCCCATTTCAAAGCAGCCTCCTTTGACTAAGACCATTTCTTTGATGGACATCTTTTCCTCAATGGACTTCGCTCTCCTTTCTTCAAAATCTGTAATAGTTACAGATACTCTGCGATTAGGCTCAACCATGATCTTCCCTTCGTAAATGACACGCCCTTTGGTCGTCAACCCCTCCAGTTTCAACTCATGCTCCCCTGCTTCCGTAGATATTAAATCAGGCGTAGTTTTACCTGTGTCCTGACCATCTATATATATTTTTGCGCCTGATGGATATGAAGATATCTTAACCTTCCCTTTGGCTCGTTGCAGTTTTACCTTTCTTTTTATAAAATCGCCTGCTTTAAGGTCTATCTCCAGTTTTGCAAAATATATTTTATCCTTTTTTAGTTCTATCCTGTGCCTTCCTGATGGCACCTCATTCAATTCCAGTGGAGTCCCTCCCTTCAATTTTCCATCAAGATAAACAATTGCGCCGGATGGGTCAGACTCAATGAAAATGTCCCCTATTCCCTGCGCAAAAGGTTCTTCTAAGAACAATGCACCTTTACCTATTTCAGGTTGAGGAAGCGGAGAAGGCTCAGGAACAGCCTCTGTTATAGAAGGTTCGGTGGCAGCAAGCGGTT
>CBDUII010000036.1:0-12132 GCA_965367285.1 uncultured bacterium | reverse complement strand
TCGATAATTGAAGAGCCAATATAAATGATTAGGCCTCCAATAATTTTCGGGAAAACTTTTGCTTCAATTTTTATGGTTTTCTTTAATTTGCTTTCAAGCGCTCTTTTAATTTCTTCAACTTTTTGTTTGGAAAGTTCAACAGCCGACTGCACTTCGGCTTTTACCACTCCCCGGTACTCATCAGCCCTTGACTGATACTCTTTTAAGACTCCTTCCAAAATTTCTACACGGCGTTTATCAATCAGAAGATACAAAAAGTTTTTTAGTTTCAGGTTGATATTTTTGGAAAAAACTTTGTCTACTAACTCTTTTTTCTTTTTAGGCTGCAATAAAGGATTTTTTAAAATTAGAAACAGTTTCGGGTTTGATTTCAACACAGAATCCAGCCACTTGAGTTCTTCTTCAAATTCATCTACTTTATTTAACTCAGCAGCTACTTCCAGCAACACCTGGGCGTACCTACCGACAGCTATTCTTTCGATCACGATACTTCTCCTATATCTTGAATAGCGCTGTCTATTAGCTTTTCAGCCATTTTTTTGTCAACCGACTCTTTTATTAATTTTTCCGTGGCAACCATGCTGAGGTTAACCACTTCTTTTCTAATCTCAGCCATGGCGTTCTTTTTTTCCTGCTCTATCTCCCTGTTCGCTTTTTCTTTGATTATATCCGCTTCTTCTTTCGTGTTTTTAACTATGGTTTCGCTTATTTTTTTTGCTTCCAGAACAGCTTCCTGTATTTTTTTATGCGCTTCTTCTTCTGCCTGGGAGATTCTTGTTTCGTATTGTGACTTTAGTTCAGAAGCATCATCCCTCTCACGTCCGGCTCTGGAATATACGTCCTTAATCTCATTTTCTCTATCTTTGATTAAACCCATAATCCGGCCAAATAAATACTTTTTTAAAATCCAAAACAGGATTAAAAAACCTGTAGCCTGGACTATAATCAATCTAATATCTATGGTTTCCATTTAGTTGCTTAACAATAATTTTCGTGTTTTTTGTGGTAGAAAAATTATTATATGCTCACCAGGGCGGTAGCCCTGGCCCTTGGCCGGGTTAGGTTTTACTATTTAGCTATTAATTCTAATATTTTAGCTGTTTCAGGAAGTTTGGCAAATAACATAAAGGCTATCACCAAAGTATAAATGGTTAGAGATTCTATAAATGCCAAACCTATTATCATACTGGTTTGAAGGCTACCGCTTAATTCCGGCTGACGGGCCATGCTTTCCAGAGCGTGAGATATTGCTTTGCTCATAGCTAATCCACAGGTTGCGGCGGCAATTGCCAATCCGAAAATAATACCCAAAGCTAACGAGGAAAAATAAATCATCGAAGCACCTCCTTTCTAAATTGGTCATTAGTTATTAATCATTCGTCATTAGTAATCAGAAAAATATATTTATTAATCACCAATGACTAATGTTCATTGTGGCCGAGAGCGCCCGCAATATAAACGCTTGAAAGAATTGTAAAAATTGTAGCTTGAATAGTACTGAATAGTATCGCCAGCAAAAGCAATGGAAATTGGAGCGGTATATATAAAGCCGAAACGCCTAATCCTACAAAAATTGCGATAGCTGTATCTTCTCCCATAATGTTTCCAAAAAGCCTCATAGAAAGAGAAAGCGGCCGTGCAAGCTCGCCTACAATATGGATAGGGAAAAAAAGAGGGGACAGCCATTTGGGCTCACCCATAAAATGTTTGATATATCCCATAAAGCCATTTCCACGGATTCCCGCATAATGAGTTGCAAAAAAAACTACCCCTGCTAAAGCGATGGTTGTATTTGGATTGGCGGTCGGAGAATGAAAAAGTGGAATAAGACCGATCAGGTTCATTAAAAGAATATAGAGGAAAAGACTTCCTATTAAGGGTAAAAATGAAAACCCTTTGGGTCCAATGATCTTACCAAAGAAATTCTGCATCCCTTCGATAATTATCTCTAAGAATGCCTGCAAACCCGTGGGGAATTTTTTTAAATCACGCGTTGCAAAATAAGTTGTAGCTACTAAAATACATGCTACTATCGAAGACATAATAACTGGAACCCAATGGTGGAGAGTAATCCCAAGAAATTCGTGATGCAGGGACTCCCCCAGCAAATCCATGAAAGAGGGAAGCTCCATAGTCGTTTTTGTAGTTGACTGTACTGCTTCGTGTTCTGACGCCATAATTATTTCGAAAATTCTATTTTGGACACAGACAAACACAGATTTTCAGGAATTTATGTACTACGCACTTTGAAAGTGCGTCGTACATATCTGCATATTTCTGCGAAAATCTGCTTCCCAATTAATTTATATCCTTAACGGGGTTCATATAGTTAACTATTGCTATGCCCAGCACTTTCAAGAGTATAACTAACTGCACCAAACTGATCCCAATCAAAAATGCAAGGTAACTGAATGATAAATATTTAAAAGTCAGAAATAAAAATATGACTAACGCAAAAAATTTAAAAATGAAAACAATCCCAAAAAATAGTTTTCCCCCTTTTTTATTTGGATCAAAACAATATTTCCCGCTGTAGCACAAGATCATAAAAAAAACAAGGCTAATCCCCACCCCTAAGACAAATCCAGTTGTCACTTCGAAGGACCATATAGAAATGGAAATCATAAAAATAAGCCCTGCTAATATCACTGATGTACTCAGAACCCTTTTTGGAAAATTTTCATCAATATTAATATTATTCATTTTTCTTTACAATCTTCTAGTTTTGTTTCTTGTTATTCATGACTCTTTTCAATATCTTAAAACATTCCAGAAACCCACCAACAATGCCCAAAATTAAAAAAAGAATAAGTAACCATGGGGAAGTCCCAAAGTAATTATCCAAAAAGTTACCGGCAAAATATCCCATGAGAACTGCGGCTGCCATCAGGAAACCGAAGCTGCCAATAGAAGCCAAGTCTCGCGCTATCTTTGTGAAATCAGAGCCATATTTTTTGAATACCATTCTATAAGGTTATTAAGCCAAAAGAAGCGAACTTTTTCAAACATAAAAATCTATAATATAATCATATCAAAATATCAATGTCAATTTTAAATATTTTTTAAATTTACAATTCCACTTAAAGGGAGTCTTTCTCTATTAGACGCCATCATTTTTTTCGAGGAACTTTCAAGGTCCTGGATAATACCTTCAGACTGTTCTTTATTATGTTTGGCATCGTATATACAATAGATAATAAACAAAACTATTCCGATAAACAGAATAAAGCCGTCGACAGCGCTGATCTTTTTATCAAACGCCAAAAGATAGAACAACAGAGAAACTCCTGTCATAATAGGAATTTCTTTTTTTAGAAAGTTTTTCCCCTTAGTTCTCCAGGGCGGAAGCCCTATTTGATTTCGGCGAAGCTGAGCTTAGCTCTGCCATCCCTGGTCGCAACCCTTTGGGCGGCATTCCTTCGGAATCCGTCCAATTTGACTCTCCCTGCCAAATTGTGGTTGCGGCAACTTGCCGCTTTACGCTTTTTCTTATAAAGAGTTATAAGCAACTATAAAAGAGATGAGCAGGTATGGCTTATCTTAATTTACAAGTAATAAGCCAACAAATAGGTTAAGAGAAAGAGAGTTATCCAGAGGACTGTTGAGCCTATGGGCCAGTGTTTGATTATATCACCAGGATAGATCGCCTTCTCTTTCTCTATTCGTTTCTTTATTTCTATTCTTTGGTCAGGACCGCTAAGCGGCAAGAGCATTGTATCAGCAGTCATCTTGAGGACTGCCAAAGGATTTCTGCTGAACCATATAAGGGAGTCTGGAATATAATCGGAAAAAATCTTTTTCATCTGATTGCTGAATCCGGCCATGGGATTATCTACAAACCACAAGAAGGCTTTGGTCCCTTTTCTGTAAAACCAGTCGGTATCCACACTGATGGTAGGTTCAGGATCAAGTTTCTTGAGGAGCAGAAAGAAACCCAGTGCCGTAAAAATGAGGATGCCGAGGGATCCCGTCACATGGTCTGCTGTGTAAGGTTCAAAGTGAACAGGATAAGGGAGCACAGCATAGAGTGCCCCTGGAAATACGCCAATTACTACGCACAGAAATGCGGCTATTCCCATACCAACTATCATGTTAAGAGGTGGCTCCTTGGCCTTTATCCCCGTCTCCTTTCCGAAGAACATGTAGTATGGGAGTTTGAGACCTGTGTGGAGAAATGTACCGGAAGAGGCCATCGTCAGAAGGAGCGTTACGAGAGGTCTGTGATCATTGGAAGCAGCTGAAACAATCATGGACTTACTCACAAAACCACTGAAGAGCGGAAAGGCCGAGATAGCAAACGCACCTACCATGTAAAGTATCAGCGTAATTGGCATTGTCTTATAGAGTCCGCCAAGTTCTGTGAGCTTGCGCTTGCCTGTCATATGGATGACTGCGCCGGTACCCATGAACAGAAGTGCCTTGTAAAGTATGTGGGCAAAGGCATGGGAGACAGTACCGTTGAGGGCCATCTCTGATCCCATACCAACACCGGCCACCATATACCCCACCTGGCTTATTATATGGTAGGCAAGAAGCCTCCTGCAATCGTTTTCAAGTACCGCGTAGACAACGCCGTAAATGGCCATAAATACGCCGAGTACAACGAGGATTTCGGTCCCGGGGAATGCCCGCACCAGTACATATACAGCGGTCTTGGTGGTAAAGGCGCATAGAAAAACAGAACCCGTTACTGTTGCCTCCGGATACGCATCGGACAACCACGCGCTGAGAGGGGGTACAGCCGCATTAAGAATGAAACCAACGAGTATAAGATAAAACGCTATACTGTCCTTTTCAATGGGACCGAACAACATGGAACCTGTATTGACATAATGGATAATAATGCCGGCCAGCAGACACACACCACCGAAGATGTGTACAAGCAGGTATCTGAACCCCGCGTTTATGGCGGCTTCACCACGTTTGGCGAAGATCAGATAGGCGGAAGAGAAGGCCATTATCTCCCAGAAGATAAAGAGGGTAAAGTAGTCGCCAGCGAATACAACACCCATCGAGCTGCCGGCATAGAAGAGTGCAGCCATATGCTGGATATCATCTTCAACATGGAGGGCATACATAATCCCTATAAATGCCATAATTGCAAACACATATCCAAAGACCAGGCTGAGCCGGTCCACCTTGCCAAAAATCAGGTCATTTCCCAGGAAATTGTAAACCCAGTAAATGCCATGGGACATATGCAGGATGTCTATAAAGGCAACGGCAGGCAGTATAAGCAGGTATGCCTTCTTTAATCCACCCTTAAGAAATGGAACAAACAGCGCCCCAACAATAAGTATAGCTGCCGGATGTACCCATTCAGTCATAATAGTCCTCTTTTTTCATAACCCCGCACTGTTTCCCTATGAATTTACTAACCACGACGATAAGGATGCAGGAGATTAACCCGTAAACAGCGCTAAAACCAGGGATCTTATCCCATATAAAGTAAGGATGATGACGATGTGCCAGAAAATCACTTATAAAGACTATGACCAGGATGATATAAAAAATGATCTTCAGCTTTTTTATAGTTTCAGGCTTCATTTTATCACCTCCCGCGCAAGGGCTATGAAGTAATCAGGGTAAAGCCCTATGACGACAGATCCTATGGCTGTAATGACCAGAGGGATAACGACAAGAGGGATCTCCTTAATGTCCTCATCGTGATGGCGCGGGTCTTCCCTGTACTCTTCAAAGAATGCCTTATATGTAATTGGCAGAAAATAAGCTCCGTTGAGAATAGTGCTGGAAAGGAGGACAATCAGGATGATATAGTTGTCAGCCTCTATAGCTCCTACGGCAAGGTACCACTTGCTTATAAAGCCTGCCACAGGCGGAATGCCTATCATACTGAGTGACGCTATGAAGAAGGCTAACATGGTCCAGGGCATCTTCTTTCCTATACCGCTCAGCTCACTTATATTGGTTTTGCGCGATGAAACGTAGATAGAGCCCGCGCAGAAAAACAGGGTGATCTTTGAAAAGGCATGGTTAGCTATATGGATAATTCCACCCACCATACTGCTCGGTGTAAGGAGGACTGCGCCGAGGATAATATAGGAGAGCTGACTGATAGTGGAGTAAGCGAGCCTGGCCTTCAGGTTGTCCTTGGTAAGGGCAACGATGGAGGCCATGATGATGGTAAATGAGACAACATAGGCCATTACAACACCTAAATTCAGGTACCGCATCAAATCTATTCCAAAGATAAAGAATATCACCCGCAGAATTGAAAAGACGCCGACCTTTACAACTGCTACCGCGTGTAACAACGCGCTTACAGGCGTGGGAGCAACCATGGCAGCAGGAAGCCAATTGTGGAGGGGCATTATGGCGGCTTTTGTTATCCCGGCCATAAACAGGATAAATATTAGCGTTAAAAGGAGGTTGGAGCCTTTTCCAGACAGAATACCCTGGCTGGCAAAATCGATTGTGCCAGCAGCATTATATGTAAGGAATATGGCAAATAACTGAAAGGCTAAAGATGTGCCCAGCAGATAAACAATATATTTCCTCGCGCCTTTTATAGCCTCAGGTGTTTCTTTGTGGGCAACAAGGGGGAATGTGCAAAGGGTGATGACTTCATAAAAGAGAAAAAGGGTAAACATATTTGCAGAAAAAGCCACACCCATAGTGGCTGCCATTGCTCCGGCAAAGCACATAAAATATCGAGTCTGCGCGTGTTCCTTTAATGCCCTCATATATCCAATGGAATAGAAGGATGTGATAATCCAGAGGAAGGACGCGGTGACAGAAAATAAGAGACCAAGGGCATCCACTCTGAATTTTATATCAAGTCCAGGCAGGATGGTGATGAGAGAATATTCTATTACCTTGCCATCAAGAATTATTGGAAGCATCGAAGCAACAATAGAAAACTTTATAATCCCTGCTAAGATTGTCCAGGATTCTCTCAGGTTTGGGTTTTTTCTACCAGAAAGGCCGATAAGAACAACTGCTAAAAGAGAGACGGCTATAGCATAAAGCGGCTTTGCTGATAGTATTATTTCCACTAATTTACCTCCAGAAGCATGTTTGCAGCCGGCGTTACTATAGATACAGGTATAAAGGCAGCAATGCCAAAGACTATACAGAGACCGGCAAGAATCAGGGTTGGGATGAGCATACCCATCGGCGCATCATCTCGATTTTGGATTTTGGATTTTGGATTTTGGATTAGGTTTTTCACTTCTGACTTCTGACTTCTGACCTCTGACCCCTGATGAAAGTATATCCCCTCTATGATCCTCAAAAAATATACTGCTGTAAGGAGTGAGCTTAGAAGGATTATGGGAATAAAGAACCACATCCCGGCCTTCAGAGCGCCAAGGGCAAGATACCACTTGCTTACAAAACCCACTGTAAGGGGAATACCAATCATCGAAAGCGCTCCAACTGTAAAGGCAGCCATGGTAAAAGGCATCTTTTTACCCATGCCTTTCAGGCCCGATATATCTTCTATGCCTGTTTTGTAAACAACAGCGCCTACTGCAAGGAATAAGGTTCCTTTCATCAGGGCGTGGTTTAATAAATGGAGGAGGCTTCCGGTCATGGCGAGCTGGTTTGCAAGGGCAGCGCCAAGAACTATGTAACCGATCTGCCCCACGCTTGAGTATGCCAGCATCCGTTTTATATTCGTTTGGGCAATGGCAAGGACAGAACCCGCTATGATTGCAATGGCGGAAAGGAAGAGGAATATCTTTGTGACAGGCACAGCCCGCAGAGCAAACTCTACCGTAAATACAGTGAACGTAATCCGCAGCAGGACATAGGCGGCAACCTTTGTGGAAGTTGCCGCCATTAAGGCGGACACAGCCGATGGGGCGTGAGTATATACGTTTGGCAGCCATATATGAAGTGGAAAAAGGGCAAGTTTCAGGCTCAGCCCAACCGTGAAAAATGCAAAGGCAGTAAGCACAACCTTTGAATCATAAAGCATTGGCAGCCTTACTCTTAAATCTGCCATATTCAATGTGCCGGTTACCATGTAGAGATAGCCGATACCAAGGAGGATAAATGTAGCGGCTATTGTGCCAAGTACAAGGTAATTATAGCTTGCAATGAGGGCGTCCCTCTTCCTTCCAACAGCGACCAGGACATAGCCGGAAAGGGCTGATATCTCAATAAACACATAGAGGTTAAATAAGTCTCCGGTTATGATTATCCCCATAAGACCTGTGACAAAGAGCATGTATATGGAGTAGAAGGGTGGTATTTTACTTCCCTCAATCTCCATTTCAACGCTTCTTTTTGCATATACTGATACAACAAAGGCTATAAATGAAACAATAACCAGGACAAAGCCGCTGAGATAATCAACCACATATTCTATACCCCACGGAGGTTCCCAGCCACCGAGCCAATAACTGATCCTGCCGCTTACCATGACAGTATTTAAAAGGGAAATGGAGATTAAAAAGGACAAAAAAGTTGCAGATATGGTGATATACCAACTAAGCGACCTGTCTATCTTTCCAAGGAGTGGAATGACAACTGCCGATATTAAAGGTATTATGATGACAAGGATTGGAAGGCTTTCTGCCAAATTCATTCTCCCATCTGAAACATGGTGATAGTACCTTAGTTTTTAAAATTTGTGTTTCTTATAGCAGAAAATAAATTCTAATATCGAAATTCGAAATTCGAAACAAATCCTAATGACCAAAATTCAAATGGCAAAAACAGTTAAGAGCATAGAAGAGCTCGCATATTACATACCGTCATGAACAAAATGTTTTGAAAATTTGAAAATTCGGATTTTGAACTTGTTTCGTATTTCGTGCTTCGTATTTCGAATTTTCCAGCTTGTCTGGGTTATGAATCATGAGTTTCTTTCCCCTGAACCTCGAATGCTAAACGAGTCTCTCTCTTCATTCATCGTCAGTATTTTATCTTCCTCAATAGTGCCATATTCCTTGTATATCCTTATTATCAGGGCAAGGGCGACGGCTGTTGTACTCACAGATACAACAATGGCTGTAAGGATCAGGACATGTGGAAGGGGGTTATCATATTGGACCGCCTTTTCCCATAATATGGGCGCTGTTCCGTCTTTTACCTTTGCAATAGATATATAAAAAAGGAAAACCGCAGTCTGAAAGATATTCATGCCTATGATCTTTTTTATCAGGTTCTTCTTTGCAATCATTGCATAAAACCCTATCATCATCAGCGCTATATAAATCCAGTAGTTATACTTTTCTAAATGAAACTCAATCATCGTAATTCTTCGCTATTTCAAATAATTTGTTTATTAATAAAGCAGGTACTTAAAACCCTACACCTTTGTCAATTAACAAAATACCCAAATGGATTTCTAGCTTTGTTGTCACAAACGGAAACTTAGCGTATTCGAGATAAGCGCCCCCTGCCAATAGACACAGAACCCCAATACCTGCATATATTAAAACGCCTGTTGAACTCAAAAGGTCGCCCATCTTCTCAGATATCCTCTTCCTTCCTTTATCCATACCGAAAGCGATTACATAGAGGAATATGCTCGAGGCAAGGATCGCACCGCCCTGAAACCCGCCGCCAGGACCCAGCTCACCATGGGCTATAACATAAAGGGCGAAGAGCTGTATGAACGGGATCAATAGACTGGAGATAGTCCTTATGACTATGTGCTCCTTCATCTCCTGCTTCTCCTTAATAACAGTACTACAGATATCCCTGCTGTGAATATAACAGCAACTTCTCCAAGGGTATCGTATCCCCTGTAACTTGCAAGGATGGCAGTAACAAAATTGACAACTCCCGTCTCTTCATAGGATTTTTCTATAAACCTTTGGGCCAAGTGAATATTGGCCGGTGCGTCAGGGTCTCCAAAATCAGGCATATCAATGGTGCCGTATACCAAGACAGCGCCGGTTACCAGCACAATAAATAAGGAGGTGAGTCTTAAAAGCGGTGAAGATTCGTTAGTCGATTTTGTGTTTTGAGTATTCAACCGCTTGATCGTGACTTCTGATTCCTGCTCCCCTTCCTTCCTTGGAAGGCCGGAGCGCCGGTTTGTCCTGCTCAAGGTTGCTATTATCAGTACTGCTGTAATGCCGGCTCCGACAGCCGCCTCTGTAAAGGCGACGTCCACTGCATTTAACCTTGTCCACACCACAGCCATTATCAGGCTGTAGGCGCCAAGGATAATGGTTGTACTCAGAAGATCCTTCATAGAGACCGCGGCCAGAGCGCACACAACAAGAAAGAAAAGAAGTATCAGGTCAATCATTTCGCTCATCTCCCTTTTGCCATGGCTTCAGACCCACCACATATGCGGCATTCGCGATGGCATGGGCCGCTGTCGGATTGACAATAAATATGAATATGACGATTATGAGGAGCTTGACGCTTACCAGGGAGAAGCCTTCAAAGATCATAAGCCCTATTAATACCATTGCCTGTCCAAGGGTATCAGCTTTGCCGACAGTGTGCATCCTCGAATAAAAGTCAGGGAACCGAATTATCCCAATGGAGGCTACAACAATAAAAAAACAGCCTATAGCCAGAAAAAGACCCGCTATAATTGTTTTTATCTCCATCAATCCAGCCTTCCCATTTCTCGATACTTAAGAAAGGCTATGGTTGCGATAAAGTTTATGAGCGCGTATGCAATGGCGACGTCAAGGAAATGTGGTCGTCCATAGATAAATCCTGTGAGCGCTATGAGTATTACTGTTTTTGTTCCTATCACATTCACGGCAAGCACCCTATCGCAAACCATGGGCCCTTTGATGGCCCTGTGCAGGACTAAAATGGCTGCAAACACTATAACCGTTGCGGCTATATCAAACATCTATATTTCCCTCTATTTTCATTACCCGTGCTTGCATTTCACCTGCCAGAAGTTGTTCAGCGGGTTTCTTTGCGATGGCGTGGACAATGAATTGACCGTCTTTGGTTGCCGCTATGGTTACTGTGCCAGGTGTAAGTGTTATTGAATTGGCAAGTATTGCTATGCCTATATCTGATTTAAGAGCAGTATTAAATCTGATAACCTGCGGGTCTATCGGCATTTTCGGGTGCAGTGTGCGGTAGACCAGGTCAATATTAGCCAGTGCAATCTGCTTGAGAAGCCAGGGCAGGTATATGAAGAATCTGAGCACCTTTTTTGTGTCAGGTATAATGTCGACTTTTCCGAACAAAAGGTCGTGAGATATATACGCAACAAAGAGGCTGGATACAAGACCTGAAAATATGAGTATGAAGTGGAGCTCACCTGATAGGAGCATCCAGAAAATAAACATTATTATTGAGGTCAAAATAAAGCTCAATGGATTTTTGCCTTTTCCACTACTCCCTTCGAATTTTTTTAAGTCGGCAACCATTTCTTCTAATGCCATCCACTGAGATTTTGTAGTTTTTTTTTGGAGAAACCCTTCAACTATCTCATTGCATCCGGTGTTTATAGAGTTCTATTTTTTTTCACGATTTTGCTGTTTACAGATATCTAAACCTAGTTTGCAGATTAGAATTGTATTTGAAGTATGTGCTACTAGTCAAGAAAATGTTAGGTAAAAAAAGAGCCCGGCGCAATGTTTGACTGTCTCTGATAACTCCTTCCGTGTTAAATTTGGCTTTTTGAGGTTCTTCTTCCAGTTCTTTTTTGTATAAGAATTTTAGAGAGAACAAAGTAATTAACCAGCAAACAAAAACAATTCCTCCAGTATGAAAAAGAAACATATTAAAGCCTATTCCCGCTGCCGAGCCTTTTTGCTGATAGCGTCGGCACGGTTCCATAATTCTTGCGGCAGCATTTCTTTGAATATCCCTTTTAAAGAGATATAACCAATAGGTTTTTCGTTCTCCACCACGGGAACAGCAGACAGGTTCAATTAAAAGAAATCATTAATTATCTGATCCGGGGTAACAAACTCTTTTCCTAAATTTAATTTTGAAATATGCATGATGATCCCCTTCTTAAAAAAATTTGTTAAGGTTACCGAAACTGTATTGGAGAATCAACTTTTTCTAAATTTTGTATGTTGATAACCATTTTATGGGGTTATAATAGTTACTAATATGAAGATCCCAACAGGGGGGGTACGATGTCTATTCCGAGGTCCATCCATTTTGCACACGGCAAATTTGTTCTCCCCTTTATGTTCTTGAAGCTACAGAAGAATTTTGAGT
>CBDUII010000035.1:0-12166 GCA_965367285.1 uncultured bacterium | reverse complement strand
GCTAATATTTTCTGTCGCTCTAATAATTCTTTTGCCCTCTTCAGTTTTTGCAGCAACGGTTTATGTGAAAAAAATTAAAACAAAAATTACTGAAGCGCCTTCTCCGAGATCAAAAATCATTGCTGTTATTAACCCGGGTATTCCTTTAGAGATAATTAGTAGAAAAGGAAAATTTTATTATGTAAAACTATCAAATGGTAAAAAAGGCTGGGTCTTCAAATTTAAAGTAACCGCTAAAAAGCCAACTAAAGAAGACCAGGATGAAGACTTATTTGCTCTCCTTGTTGGCGAAAGAAAAATAAAAGCAGATGAAGCATCTACCGGGGGAAGCATACGAGGATTAAGCAGAATTTCCGAAAGAGACGCAAAAAGCAGAGGGATAAAACCGGAACATATTCAGGCTGTTAAAAATATGGAAAACTTTAAAGTCGATTCAAAAGAGCTTGAAGCATTCCAGATGAAAGGACGATTGGGAGAATACAGTGAAAGTGAATAATTCGTCACTGGTCATTGGTTAATGGTCATTGTTATTTATCATTGGTTGATATTTATTAGGGGTGACGCGGTCAAACTTGTTTGCCCGTGACTATGAAATGTTATGAGATTTAAATATTTCCTTTTATTTATAATAGTTATTACATTTTTTTCAGTGGGATTTGTATCCACAGCTTCTGCTTTTAACTTAGGGGATATTTTAAAAGATTTGGAGATTAAAGAACAGACAAAACCACAACCGCAAGAGCAACAAGAACAGCAACAGCAGGAAGAGGAACTGGGCGGACTTCTGGGACTTGGAAAAGCCCTGGGAATTGATAAAAAAACATTGGATATAATCGGTAAAGGCGTCAAAGCAGCACAGTCCCTTCAGCCGATACAATATAAAGAAGAGAAAGCCCTTGGAGGCGCAATTGCCGTCCAGGTATTCAGCCGTTTTGGGGGAAGTTATAATGACAAAAATCTTTTACGATATGTAAATCTTGTTGGAAACTCGGTTGCTATGTTTTCAGACCGACCCAACATTCCATATTACTTTGCCATTCTTAAGAACCCACAACCAAATGCCTTTGCCGCCCCCGGTGGTTATGTTTTTATAACCACAGGTTTATTGAGAAAAATCAAAAATGAAGCGGAATTAGCAGGTATTTTGGGTCACGAAATTGCCCACATTTCTCAAAAACATACTCTGAAAACTCTTGAAAGAAGCAGGGCTCTTCAAGGAATAAGCAACTTGACTCTTACTTTAATGAATGAAAACCCGGAAGTGTTTAAAAAAATAATTAACGATATGTCAAATATCCTCTTTGAGCATGGGTTGGATCAGAATTTAGAATACGAGGCGGATAAAATCGGGACTGAATATGCTTATCAGGTTGGCTACAATCCGGCTGGATTAAAGGATTTCTTAAAGACTTTGAGGGAAATCCGGGGAAAAGAAAGATCAATCTTTTTCAAAACACATCCTTCCCCATCTAATCGGATAAACAGGTTGTTGACGAAGGTTCTTCCCAACTACCGTGGCATCGGTAAATACCGCATACTCTCTTCACGTTTTAAAATAGCGACTAAAGGGAAACTTTAAAAAAGATCAATGAGCAATTAAGTCAGGCTGTCCAAAAATGATTGTTAACTGATATAAGTTTGTAGTAGCCGATGAGAATTGGCTCAAGCTAGGCCTTCGGCAACTTTTTTTATAGCGTTCGTAATTGATTCCTTTTTTCGATTAATTTGGGTGGCATGGACAAACGGTTTTTGTTTGTCCGTGATAGCCAAACACGGACAAGCAAAGAGCGCTTGTCCATGCCACCTTTAGCTATTTTTATTAGCCGATTATGGGATTTAGGGTAATTATTGAAATTCCTATACATCAAGTTAGATTCCCGCTTTCGCGGGAATGACACATTTGCGCAGGGATGTCATTTCGCACCGCACTGCCATTCCCAAAACCACAACATGTCATTCCCGCATGCTCCCCGATAAAAGCGTGCGAGGACAAGTTTTAGCAGGAATCCATAAACATTGAAATTCCCATACATTAAATTAAACCCATTCGCATGGGTTACTACTAACCTTTTTCATGAGATGCATATTTCAGGACAGCCTGATACTGCACTAATCATCAGGTTGCGAGTCCGTGGAATTGGCATAAGGACAGCCACCTGGCGGCGGTCCCTGATGGCCTCCCATACCCGGAGATTGCGGAACAAAATTTATATTCCCCATCCTGGATAACTCGTTCATAGTATCTGCATTTGACTTAACACAATTCGGAGCAAAAGTAGAAAGGACTTTATTTAATCTCCTGCTACCGCATTTTTCACATTTCCGCTTAAAAAAATTTGATAGCCTCTGCTGTATTACAAACATGTAAAATTGTGTTTTTTTAGTCGCAGTTTGGTTTTTCCTCTTACTGCGACTTATGCAACGCTTAGCAAAGTTTTTGTCAGCAGATTGGGCGGCAGCCCATTTGGTTGTGGCCCCTTGACCACGCTGCGCCTTCTCCATAAAAGAAGTTACCTGACCGCATTTTTTGCATTCATATTCATATATCGGCAATGATTAAACCTCCCTTTTACATTGTGCCTGATTATAAACACGGATTAATGAACTACCCCGCTGCAAGCAGACGGGATATTAAAAACAAAAAGAAATATGGAATCGCAGTAAGCTGCGGAAAATTAAACCCCCTGTGTGGGATTAAATCTATTTTACCACAAGATTTAAAAGTTTATTCCGGACATAAATTGATTTTATAACCTGCTTTCCATCCACATGTTTTTCCACTTTCTTTGATTGCATTGCTAAATCTTTTATCTCGCCCTCGCTTATATCAACCGGTACTTCCATTTTATCCCTTACTTTTCCATTAACCTGAACAACCAGGGTAAAAATATCCTCTTTGATGAACTGGCTGTCCCACTCCGGCCATTTCTGTTTATGGATGCTGTTCTCGTTACCTATACGATGCCAGAGTTCTTCAGTAATATGGGGAACTATCGGCGCAAGTAATAAAATGATGGTTTTGACAGCATCTTTCCATTCAGGCGCATTTATTAAAGGCGTCTCTTTCAACTTGATCAGTTCATTATTAAATTCCATAAGAGCGGCAATCATGGTATTAAACTTAAAAGAGTCAATATTCTCTGTTGCCCGTTTAATAGTCTTATGGGTTAATCGTTTTAATTTAACTATGTCATTTTCCGAGGGTTCTCCTTCTATATCTTTTTTATCAGTAACCATATTCCAGACCCTGTGAAGAAAGCGGGATGAACCTTCTATACCACGACTATTCCATGGCCCACCTTCATCCCATGGGCCGATAAACATTAAATAAGTTCTTACAATATCCGCTCCATATTCTTCGATCAGTTTATCCGGGTTCACAACATTTCCCCTTGATTTGCTCATTTTCTCCGAATCTTCACCTAATATGATTCCCTGATTGAATAGATTCAACATCGGCTCATTGAAACCCACCAGGCCAATATCTCTCAGAACCTTCGTAAAAAACCGGGTATATAGCAAATGCATAGTGGCATGTTCGATCCCACCTGTATATTGATCTACCGGCATCCAGTATTCTCCAGTTTTTTTGTCGAAAGGCGCTTTATCATTATATGGACTCAAATAAGCATATTGATACCATGAGGAACAGATAAAAGTGTCCATTGTATCTGTTTCCCTTTCCGCGTCCTTTTTGCATTTTGGACAGGTGGTTTTCAGAAACCCTTCATGAAATTTGAGTGGGGACTCTCCGGTTGGTTTGAACTCCGCGTCTTCAGGAAGAGATACCGGCAGGTCTTCATAAGGCACCTGTACAATACCGCAATCTTTGCAATTGATAATCGGTATCGGAGTGCCCCAGTACATCTGACGGCTGATCAGCCAGTCCAGCAAACGATAAGTAACAGATGTTTTTCCGCAATTTTTTTCTTTTAAATAATTAGCAATAGCGTTCTTTGCGTCTTCATTTGAGATACCGTTAAACCGGTCTGAATTGACCATTTCGCCTGCGTCTACATGCGCCTCTGTTAATTCATTTCCATCCCAGTTGGGTGGTGCTACTACTACTGTGATGTCAAGTCCATATTTTTTTGCAAACAGGAAATCCCTCTGATCGTGCGCGGGAACGCCCATAACAGCCCCGGTGCCATATTCCATCAAAACATAATCTCCGATCCATATGGGAATTTTCTTTCCAGAGAGGGGATGAACAGCAAAGGAGCCGGAGAAAACACCTTTTTTTTCTTCATCTGCCGCTAATCTGTCAATTTCTGTTTGACTTTCAACTCCTTTAATAAATTTTTCAACTGTTTCCCGGTTTTCAGAAGTTGTGAGCTTTTTAATTAGCGGATGTTCAGGGGCAACAGCCATAAATGTTACACCATACAGCGTATCCGGCCGGGTAGTAAATACCGTCATCGAATCCCCTTGTTCCGTCATGAATGTAATATCCGCCCCTTCACTCCTGCCAATCCACTGTGTTTGCATTTTAATAACCCTGTCCGGCCAGTTGAGTTTGCTGAAATCAAGTAATTCATCCTGGTACTTTGTGATTTTCAAAAACCACTGATCAAGATTTTTCTTGATAACCGGCGTCTGACATCGCTCACAGTGACGGTCATCTCCCCAAACCTGCTCACGAGCCAGGGTTGTATTGCAATTAGGGCACCAGTCCACAGAAGATATTTTTTTATAAGCCAGTCCCTTTTCAAGAAATTTAAGAAAAAACCATTGATTCCACTTGTAATAGTCCGGATGGCAGGTAATAATCTCTTTACTCCAATCAACCATGGTACCCATTGATTTTAACTGATCACGCATTCGCTCGATATTCTTCATAGTCCACTTATGCGGATGTATTCCCAGTTTAATGGCCGCATTTTCCGCTGGCAGGCCAAATCCGTCAAATCCCATCGGGAAAAGGACATTGTGCCCTTTCATAGCCATATACCGCGCTTTTGCATCGGACGGCGCAATGGCATACCAGTGCCCTATGTGCAGGTCTCCACTCGGATAAGGGAACATGGTAAGAGCGTAATGTTTGGGTTTTTCAGAATTAGCCGTGGCACGATACAGACAGTCTTCCTCCCATTTTTTCTGCCATTTTTTTTCAATCTGAAGATGATTATATTTTTCTTCCATTTGAATTCTTTAGACTATTACACCCCCTTAATCAGGCTGTCTGAAAACTGTCATTCCGGACTTGATCCGGAGTCTATAAACATCGTAAATGCCTGTTTTTTTTAGACTCCCAATCAAGTTGGGAATGGCATTAAAGCATTACCATTTGTTTTCGGACAGCCTGGGTTTTTATTTTATTCGGTTCTAATGGGAGAGTCAACTAATCCATTTATTTGTATTAAAGTACGCTCATTAAAACAATTATTTTGCAACCGAATCAAATACAATTGACATCTAAACAGTGCTTTGCTAAGTTAAACAAAGAAACAGTTAAGCTGTTTACAGGCAATTTCTGTCGTCCCTCCGGGGTCGTTGTTATCCCCGCAAAAGCGGGGATCTACTATAGATTCCCGATCAAGTCGGGAAATGACAAAGAAGCCCGGGGGATTGCGCCACTGGCTATTATCTATCGTACCTTTGGGTCTTAATGCTTTAATAATAAAATGCGAAACCGTCTTGTCATTATTTTGTTTTTTGCTTTCCTTTTCACTCCCAGGGCGGTAACCCCATCAACTACCAGTGATATAGCCCGCATTAACCAGCCTCTTTCCCAGGGTGTATTCTTAGTAGCGACACCTCATTTAGGAGGGTCTTATTTCAGCAACTCCGTTATCCTTTTGGCTAAGTACAACCATGAAGGAGCCTTAGGTGTTATCATCAACAAGCCGTCAGGGATTTCCCTGCCAGAAGCTTTGCCTGATTTCAAAGGACTTAAAAAAGATTTAGGCGCTTTGTTTATCGGGGGTCCGATTGCCAAGTTTTCGCCATTTTTGCTTTTGCGCACTGAGAGGGAGGCAAAAAACGCGCGTCACATTTTTGATAATACTTTTTACATCACAGATGTCAAATCAACTATTGACTTCATTATAAACAAAGACTCTAAAGACAGGGTACGCGTATATGCCGGGTACGCGGGCTGGTATGCGGGTCAATTAGAATCGGAAGTTGCCCGCGGGAGCTGGAAAGTGATCAGGGCAGATCAATATACTATCTTTGATAAAAATCCGGACACTATATGGGATGATTTGATTAAAGGGAATACCCCTTTATTCATTAAAAAGCCAGGGAAAAGTTTTACAGCGGGTTAATCTCTGGAATTTTTTACGGCCAATGGTACTTTACGTTACATTACTCCCACTGAGGTAAGGACTATATTTTTTGTCTTCTACAAGGATATGTTCCGCTATCCAGTCATTCAATAAAATGGCTATGTCGATAGTTATACCTGTAGTACCGATATAATACATTTTCTGCATACGCAGCACCTGTTGAACTAAATTGTCATGTTTGGATTTGTGATCGGAGTAATCGGGATACCTATACTGTTTCATTAACTCTTCTTCTCTTTTAAAATGATATTTTGTGTAACCGACCAACTCATCTAATACTTTTCCCAGCGCTCCCTGATCATTATTATTTTGATTTACATGATGAAGACAATTAATAAGAGCAACAAGTTTTTTATGCTGTTCATCTACTTCTTTAATATTGACGCTATACTTGGAATCGGTCCAAATGAATATAGGCATTTTCTCTTTCCTTTCTTTTTTTAAATTGTGTCTTTATTTCAGACAGGTTTTTATAAATCTTAGAGATTCCGGCTCAAGGCTGGAATGACAGTTTTCGGACAACCTGTAAGCTCATTCACCCACAGCCAAGGCCGTGGTGCTCTGTCGCTTCGCAACCGCGTATAGAATTGCGATTTCCTCTGCTAACCATAAGCTCCATTCCAGCAAGCCCTGTAGGCTTTTGCATGGATTATTTCATGGGTTAAGTTTTTTTAAAACATCAGAAATATTTTTATCAAAGATACTATTAGCTATAAATTAATTATATTGCCTGGCAGAAAAGTATCAATACGGCTTGAATGCTTACAGAATACGCATTTGAAATACGTAGTAGATTTGTGGTTGGAATAGGTTAGTGGGTTGAAAGTTAAAGTGTTTTCAGAAAAGAGACCAGGTTAGCCCCTTTTTTAGCGATACCTAATTTTTTCCTGATGTGGGCACGGTGCTTTTCTATAGTTCGGAGAGATAAATTTAAAAGGTCTGCTATTTCTACGCTCACAAGACCGTTTTTTATCATATTGCAAATCTCAATTTCCCTGGAAGTTAATTTGGCTTCTTTTTCGGTAAGCTTTGCGCCAAATGAGGATGTTAACTCTTTTAAGCCTTTTCGCAATAGTTTTATATACTTACGCGACTCTCCTTTTAGTCTAATCTTTTCTATAATAGGCAGCAGCAATTTTTCCGCATTGGCTATTACATTGTCTTTCACCAGTTTCTTTTCAAGCTCAATCTGGCCAAGAACTTCTCTAAGGGCTATGTTCTTAAATTCTAAATCCTTTTTTTGTTTTTGAAGCAACTCCTCTGCCTCTTTGCGCTCGGAGATGTCATGCAAAATGCTGATGCACCGAGTAATTTTTTCATTTTCCTTTAAAAAAGTGGTCGTGATTTCGCAAGTAAATATTTCCCCGTTTTTTCTTTTGAATAGTTTTTCCACTCTTAGTTCTTTTTTTCCTTCTTTTATGGCGTTTTTCAATAATCTGCCGAAATCGTGATATTCCTCTACTCCGGAATAAAACATTTTTGTTTTTTTACCTATGCACTCATCTGGTTTATATCCAAAAACACTTTCGACCGTACAGTTAACATATTCAATTATTCTCTCAGGAACTTTTACAGTTAAGATAACATCCCCTAAGGAATCATTCAGTTTTTGAAGATAGTCAAAGCTACTTTTTAGCAACTCCTCCACTTTCTTCTTTTCGGTGACATCGCGGACGTATTCAATAACACCGGTTACATTGTTCTTTTCGTCTTTAAGAGGAAAGGCGAATTTTTCCTGCCACCCTGTCTTTCCATGTAGACCCGTGAATGGCATCACGTTCATCTGAAGAGTCCCTTTTTCAATTGCTCTAAGAGCAGGACATGCTTCGCAAGGTTCAGATTTTCCATGATACGCTTGAAAACATTGCTTGCCGGTTAGAGGCAAGGAGTCAGAGTACCACCTATTCATTGTATGGTTCACATGCAGTACCTTTAGATCTTTGTCGAGAACACTAATACCGTCTTGAATCCCATCAAGGATTCCTTCCAAAAACTTTTTACCTTGAAGTAACTCTTCTCCCATAAGTTTTTGCTTTGTGACATCAATAAATATTCCTCGAAGCCCGGCGACTTTATCATTATTAAAGACCACTTGAACAATATCTCTGAACCAGACAAAGTTTCCATCAGCGGTAATCATCCGGTACTCAAATTCATGATCCTCCCCTCTTTTTGTGGCATTCTCACAATATTTAATGGTAAAATCGCGGTCTTCGGGGTGAATATGTGACGCCCAAAAGCCTTTTTCACGCCATTGTTTGGGCGTATATCCCGTGATTTCCTGCGCTTTCCCGCTGACAAATGTAAAACAATCTTTAGATGGATCATACTCCCATCCAATAACATTCACTCCTTCCATTATAAGACGATAGCGTTCTTCGGTCTCGCGAATGGAATTCTCCGCCATTTTTCTTTCCGTGACACCCCTATCACTGTGAAGAGAACCAGTCTTCACAGAATTCTTCAAATCCTGCGCTGTCTCCCGATTTTTATTAATATTCCATGACATCAAAAGGTAACCTCCTATTTCAATTTACCCGGTTAGAGAAAGCCACCGACTCCTGTTGGTGGCATAGATCATTCCTTCCGTGAATCCTTCAGAAAATAGATGCTCAGGGCAAAAATCACAATAAGAGGAAGACTGATAATCAGAACTTTAATAAGTTCCACTCCACTGGCAAAAAAGGCTTCTTCTACTGTAAACCTGGCAGGATAGAAAGACTTTAAATAATGAATTTCTTCAAGAGAGTGCCCCGATACAGCGAAAATGATCAGCGCACTAATAACAGCAGCAGCCGTAGCAAGGATAGACTTAATATTATCACCTTACCTTAAAAAACACCGGAATTTTTTATAATTCCAAATCCAAGAATACATGACACGGTAGCTATAATTGTTACGGAAGTGGCAACAACTTTATCTAAATTTTGCACACATCCTCCCATTTTATCAATCGAGCCTACAATGAACCCGCTGAATAAGCCCATTGCCATACAACTGCCTGCTCCGAATAAAACAATGTATAAGGCACCCATAAATTGATTTTGAGCTTCGATAGCCAGAGCTAAAATAATCGCACCACTCCTCGCCAGCCCATGTACAATACCAATACCAAATGGAAGATGCAAATGCCCGTGGGATTTATTTGATTTATGAGAATGAAGATGCAAATGCTAACTATCATTATCATGTTGGTTCAAGTGAAAATGTCGTTTATTTTGTATCATTTTATAGAAAATTCTGATGCCGTAAAGTATTAGTATCTCACAAAACATGCTTCACAGTTTAACAAACAGTGTATCCTTTATTCCCAGTTTCAGTCCTTGAAATGCTAAATATAAAATGAGAATGGTCAGAGTATGCCCAATGCCCCATACAGAGCCCCTGCGGAAAGCCGCTGCTTTGTTTCTTGTTGTTGACGCGATAGTGGCTACACCTACAAGGTGATCCGGCTCAAGGGCATGAAGAAAACCAAAGCCAATACCCAGCGTAAAAAAAGTTAATAGATTAATCATATCTTAAATAAACTAAAACAGAAACCACAGCGCGGCAGGGCCGCAACTAAATTTATTATAACCACGAAGATCACGAATGGCACGAAGAAAATGAATTAATAAAAAAATTATTCCTTCGTACTACTAATATGCGAAACGTTGTTTTTTTAGCAACGTTTTACATGTAACATTTGTTTTTTAAAGGGAAAACCCATAGTTTTTTTTAGTCATTATTAATCTGAGTCATCAGTGAAATCTGTGGTTAAATCTTTTTGGTTGCGGCTTTGCTGCGCTGTGATCTTCGTGTGCTTCGTGGTTTAAAATCCTTGTTTCAATAAATGGAATTTCTAACGGGGTAAACTCCTTCTATATTCCTCCAAAGCAATCGAGAGATTTTGGCGAGCTTCTTTTAGATCAGGTTTGAGTTGGAGGGCCTTTTGGAAATGGTTGATAGCTTTTAAATAATTCTTTTCTCCCTGGAAAAGTGTCCCAAGGTTGTTGTGACTTTCAGCATTTTCAGGATCAATGCTTAATGCCTTCTCATAAATTGTTTTCGCCTCCTCGACATTACCTTTTGCATCCAATATATTTGCGAGGTTATTAAGCGCCTCCACGGTATTAGGATTTATTGCTAATGCCTGCTGAAAATAATCCATAGCTTCATCTGGTTTCCCTAGCTCATTAAGAACATATCCAAGATTATTAAAACTCTCCCAGAATTTTGGATCATGCCTGATAGATTCCCTGAAATGAACAGCCGCTTCTTGAAGATTCCCTTTTTGCTTTAAAGCGAGTCCTAAATTATCATGAGCAATAGCATAACGCGGGTTTAGCCGCAAAGTTTCCTTATAATGTTTAATAGCTTCATCCAGCTTCCCCTGCCTGCCAAGTTCAATACCTATATTATTATGCGCCATCCAGGCGTTTGGATTTTTTTTCAGTGTGTCTTCCCATATATAAAAGTTTTTTTGAAATATCTCTGCTCTATGAAAAGTTGAAAAAGTCAGGAATCCAAGCAAGAGAAATCCAATTGATACTTTTAAACGTTTCTTCGTTTGGAAATAATTCTTTTCAAAGCGGTTCGTGGACAGGGATGGAGCTAAAGAAGCGTGGTCAATTAGCGACGTAACAACCCATACACCCAGCACAATTATGCCGGGACTTGCTATATATTGCCAATGATCCGCTACAAAAGAATAGCGCATAAATAAATATTAAAAAACCCCAAAACGGGAAATAAATTAATCACAAAATAACCTGAACCAGCGAGAAGAGGGTGTCCCCAGCTTTCGCGTTTATTCCACAAAATAAAAAATACGGTTATCAGGGCAGCTACAGGCACATACGAGCTTAGCATTCCCGGGTTCATGGACCAGCGCGGATAAATAAACATCAAATCAAAAGGAAATATTATCTTTGCTGAATAAAACCAGACTGCCCGTCCTGCAATAGCAACACGTTCTAAAAACTCAACCGACCATGGCTCTCCCACAGCGCCGGCTCGATTGTACTGAAACCAGACAGTAATTGCAGAAAATATAGCGGAAAACGCAAAGAAAGGAATAGTATTAATCAAATTTTTCTTTTTTAACGATCCCTCTGACCACCAGTGATAGAGGAGTAATATTAGAGGGAGCATAACAACAGACGTTTTGCTTAACAAAGCCATTAAAAAAAATATTAAAGAAAATATATACCATTTTCTTGCGCTCTCATTTATAAAGTTTAAATAAAAAACTAAAGTCAGCATAAAGAAGAGCGTTGACTGGAGATTCTTTATTTCTGTTATCCATGCTACTGACTCCACATGAACAGGATGAACAGCAAATATTGCCGCGGCTATCCAGGCTCCTTTAAATTTCAACTTACAGAGAATAAGCCATAATACAAGAGCGGTAAGGGCATGCAGGAGTATATTAAAAACATGGTATCCCATTGGATTGAGACCCCAAAAAAATCGTTGCAGCCATAGGGATGTGGAAACAAGAGGAAAATAATCTGGAGTTTCAGTGGACGCCCAGAAACGTTTCAAGGCATCCGGTTTGTCCATAATGGGATTATTTGTTAAAAAAACATCGTCATCCCAGATGAATTCACCGCTTATTGCAGGGTAGTAAGCCAAAAAGACTAAGATAATAAGGGAGAATAATTTTATCATGGGAGAAAAATGAGATTCTGTTTGTAGCAACCCATGAGAATGGGTTTTTACAGGATGCGTTCTCCGAACGCACTAATGGCCTGTGTTAGGGGAACAGGTCCTACTGTGAGTTTCGCATCGACACGGTCGATGCACTCCAGATAAATCCCACGCAGAGCATGGGAAGAGTTAAAGCCCATTCCCATGGGCTACTACAAACTTGTTTCGCCCTTACAGGGCTCTAT